>JAPOXY010000124.1:32181-50335 GCA_026706845.1 Gemmatimonadota bacterium | reverse complement strand
TCTGAGCGCCTGGTTCACAAGCGTCTGATAATTTCCGCCCCCTGCTTCTGCTCTCCCAGTGGATGAATCAATAAAGATTGACTGTTTTGGGCAGGTTGATGATATTGAGTAGGTTAGAGTATGATTCAAAGCATGACGAAATACAGGGACACCGCTATTTTCAAAAAACAGGGAGATACATGGAACGGCAGACATATGTGGTATTTCTCATACTTTTTATTTCCACCCCTCTCTTCGCGCTCACGGGTCGCGTCATCAACCAGACCCTCAACCGTCCCGAGCCCAATGTCGAAGTCTCGTACATCCTCCATGAGACTGGAGACGTCACTGTAATGCGCGACACCACCGACAGCAAAGGCCAATTCATCCTCGACGTTCCCTCAGACCCGGGCGCCGAACCACCGCCTATGTTATTCGCCCGATACAATGGCATAGACTACCCGGGCAACCCGGCACCAGCGGGCGACACCGTTGACATCTCCGTATTTGAAACCACGGAATCCGACACCGCCATATCCCTATCTTCACACCACATCCTCCTCGACGCCCAGGGTGGCACAGCCACATACATCTTCATCGTACACAACCACGGCGACCACACCTACCTCACGGGCGGCGACCACGGTCACGGCCTGGAAATACCCCTGCCCGACGGCGTAACCGACTTTATCCGCGCACCGCAAGGCGTACACCTGCACGGCACATTACTCGTTGACCCGCGTCCCATCATCCCCGGAAATAGCCAGACCTTTTTCACATTTGCCATACCCCCGTCCAACCGCATCGCACAACGCATCACCTATCCCACCGCGGGCATGGACTTGCTCGTCCAGCCGACTGACACTCCCGTCTCTACAACAGTACTTCGAGACCTCGGGGATGTGACATTGGGCACCAATGTCTTTCGGCGCTTTGGTGCCGAACAACTCGCGCCCGGCACACAGATCGACATCAAACTCTCATCGCCCGAGACCGCATTCAATTCGCAAACCCCAATATGGATCGCCGCTGCCAGTGTGGTCGCACTCGCAATCCTCGTCCTGTACATGCGCACGCTCAAAACAGTGCCCAATCGGCGCACAATACTGCTCGAACAAATCGCCGACCTCGACGAGCGATATGAAAACGGCAACCTCTCGGAAACCGATTACAAAAACAGGCGCAATGCCCTCAAAGCCGAAGTCATTGATCTATCAGATAGCAACTAATGAACACATCGGCCATCATCATACAGAACACAACCCGCCGTTTTGGTCATATCACGGCCCTGCAAGATATAAACCTCACCGTACCAACGGGATGTATTTTTACACTCTTTGGCCCAAATGGAGCGGGCAAAACGACCCTGTTGCGCCTCATCGCCACACTATCAAAACCATCAGCGGGCGACATCCGGGTCAGCGGTATAAACACCCGGCGCAATCCGCATGAAATACGCAAAAACATCGGATTCATCTCGCATCAAACCATGCTCTACGACGACCTCACAGCGCGAGAAAACCTCGCATTTTACGGACGCATGTACGGCCTCCAAAACCTCAATACCCGCATTGAAGAGGTTCTCCTCGCCGTTGGCCTGAAAAATCGCCAGCGCGATCGGATACAAAAATTCTCACGGGGCATGAAACAGCGACTGGCCATAGCTCGGGCCATCTTGCACCACCCATCGATCCTCCTGCTCGACGAACCATTCACCGGCCTCGACACATCGGCTCAGTCGGTATTATCCAGCATAATCACCGACCTCAAAGCAGAAGGCCGCACCATCTTCCTCGTCACACACGACCTCGCGCGGGGCCTCGCGCTCGCAGACCGATTTGGCATCCTCTTCCAGGGCCAATTGGTACACGAAGCATCGACCAAAGACATCCGTGAATCCGAATTGCAAACCCTCTACGAAACCAAAACCACCCTTTGAAAATGCCTCTTTTCTTCACACAAACCCTCGCCATTCTCCAAAAAGATCTCAAAACCGAATGGCGCACCAGAGAACGCCTCAGCGCCATGGCATTCTTCGCATTTCTGGTCGTAATTATCTTCAATTTTATATATGAACCCGGATCCCCAATCATAAAAACCGTAGCCCCCGGCATCTTCTGGATCGCCACAGCTTTTGCAGGCCTGCTGGGCCTCAGCCGGTCCTATGCCATCGAAACACAAAACGACTGCCTGATGGGACTGCGCCTCACACCCGTGGACCCGGGCGCGATCTTTTTGGGCAAAATGCTGGGCAACACCCTCACCATGCTCATACTCCAGGCACTCATCTTGCCCATCATCGTCATCTTTCTCAACCTGGAAATCGCACAGGAACTCCCGCGTCTAATCTTGCCCATCTTGATGGGCACCCTCGGTCTTGCAGCCATTGGCACCCTCTTCTCTGCAATGTCGCTCAACACCCGACTGCGAGAAGCCTTCTTGCCCCTGCTCACACTGCCCATTTTCATCCCGGCACTTCTCGCAGCCATCGAATCCTTTCGCGCAGTTCTCGAAGGCAGTGAAATCACAGACTGGCTCGTGCTCAGCGGAGCCTTTGTCACACTCTACATCGCCGCATGCCTGCTCTTATTCGAATATGTCCTGGAGGATTGACAATGCCCCAAAAACCCTACATCCTTCCATTTGTCTTCGGCATTCTCGCGCTCATCTGCCTATCTATCGCGCCCTATCTGGTATTCATTTACGCCGGAATAGAAAAAGAAATGGGACTGGCACAAAAAATCTTCTACTACCACGTCCCATCTGCTTTCTCAATGTTCTTGGGCAGCTTTCTCTGCTTCGTCTTCAGCGTCTTCTATCTCTGGAAACGCGACAAAAACTGCGACCTGTGGGCCGCCTGTTCAGCCGAAGTGAGCTTGCTCTTTGGCACCCTGGTCTTAATCACAGGTGCCATCTGGGCAAAACCCATCTGGGGCGCGTGGTGGGTCTGGGATGCACAACTCACCCTCACCCTCATACTCTGGCTCATTCTCGCGGCGTATCACATGTTGCGCGCCTACCTCGAAGATCCGGTTCAAAGTGCGCGCTATCGCGCAGTACTCGGTATAATCGGCTTCCTCAACGTACCCTTCATCCACTACGCCACCAAACTGTGGCGCACGCACCATCCCGAAGTGGTTCGCGGCGAAGAAATCAGCCTGCCACCCGACATGAAAATCGCTTTCTTCTTTTGCGTCATCACCTTCTTCGCGCTCTTCTTCGCCCTGCTCTTCAAACGCGTATCACTCGCAAAAGCACAAGACGAACTCGAATCACTCAAAGCCGAAATATAATTTTCTACGGAGGCATTTATGCAACACCTCGAATACATGACCGCGGCGTACATCATAATATGGGTCGCCATCCTGCTCTACTTCTTAAGCCTGTCCAAACGCGAAAAAGCGATATGGGAAGAACTGCGCGAATTGCGCGCCACCATCACCAAAAACTACACCCCATAGCCCATGGCCATCAAAAACGCCAAAAAAATCCTGAACCTGAAACGCCGCAAACTGCGTCAGGCAGAACAAAAATACCTCATAGAGGGCATTCGCCTATGCGAAGAAGCACTCAAAAGCAGTGACACCCTCGAACAACTCATCTTCTGTCGCGAAAGCATCGCCCGCAACACGCGCCTCGAAAACCTCTACCAGGCGACTCTCGCACAACGCATCCCCATCCAGCAAACCGACTGGCGCGCCTTCAAACACATGTCAGACACGGACACACCGCAAGGCGTACTCGGCGTAGTATCAATGCCGACATGGGATCGCAAAACCGTCCTCAACACCAATGGTCCATTCCTCATCCTCGACCGCGTCTCTGACCCCGGCAACCTGGGCGTCATCATGCGAACAGCCGAAGCCGCCGGATGCAAAGGCATCTTTCTCACCCGGGGATCCGTCGAAGTCTATAACCCCAAAGTCGTGCGCGCCACCATGGGCGCCATCTTTCGCATGCCCGTCTTCCCCCTCCAGGACGGACCCGCCCTGTTACACCAGCTTCGCCAGCGCAACATCCAGATCATCGCAGCACACACCAGCGGCATCTCCTTCCACAATCTCCAAATCCAAAACCCCGTTGCCCTCCTCCTCGGCAACGAAGCCTTTGGCATCGACCCCGCCCTCCTCGTCCTATCCCACCACACCGTCACCATACCCATGGCCGCCCCGGTCGAATCGCTCAACATTGCAGTCGCAAGCGGCATCCTCCTCTATCAAATTCACATTCTTAATCGCCCATAAAAAAAACCCACCCGCCATCTTCGCGAGTGGGTTTCTGCGATCCTCATCGTCCCATCAGTCAAATTCCGAAAGCTTGACCGTGCGCCCCTCCGACGCCGAAAGATCGGCGGCAAAATTGACGCGATGGGTCTCAAAAGCAATATCAAAATTCGTCCGCGGCATCGGCTCATTCGCATTGATACCATCGACAAACGCCTGGAACTGTGGCTCATAGGGATGATCTGCCACATCGCCAGAGTCAATCAGCGACGTCTCCAGCGTACTCCACCTCTCTTTGCTCATACCGTGCAACTTGTGCGAATAGATCCGATTGTCCAGCAAGCTACCTTCGGAACCCACGAGGTGAATATGAAAATAATAGGGCTGCAAGCAATCGACACACGAAGTCACCTTTGCCGCATTGCCATTGGCAAATTTGAGAAGAGAAACCGTGGTCGTATCGTATTCATACGGCTCAAAAATATCGGACCTCGATCTCGTAGCCAGGCTGGTCACCTCCTCCACATCGCCATCCATAAAAAACAGACACGCATCCAGAGCGTGACACCCTGCGGTGAGCAAACTCGACCCGGCAAAATCCTTCTTCACATTCCATTCAAATTGACCATACCAGGGACCAATCCCGTGGTAGTAATCAACCTCGCCATAGTGCAACTCGCCGAGCAACCCCTCGTCAATAATCGAGCGGATCATAGAAAAGTGCGCACTAAAGCGACACTCAAAACACACACAGGACTGCACACCGGCTGCTACAATCGCATCGCGCACCCGTTTGAGATCCTCATAAGACAGACATATAGGCTTTTCGATAAGCAAATGTTTGCCCGCCTCGGCAGCCGCAACCGCCTGATCCGCGTGAAATTTGTGTGGCGTACAAATATCGATAATATGAATATCGGGATCTGCGATCATATCATCGTAATTCTTATACGCCTTCAAAGGCGTGCCGTATTCTGCTGCAAGATCATCTTCGTTGTGATCCCGGCGAGAACATATCGCCGTGACATTTGCACCGTTGACCGCCTTAAACGTATCAATATGTGCTCCAGCTACCCAGCCGAGTCCAACAATGCCGACATTGAGATCGCTCATGAAAGCCTCCGTGATTAAATGGGGGGTGTATAATTCATTTGTTGTGGTGAAACGACCTATAAAGTTTTTTTAAAATTTTTCTTTTCATGCCTTCGGCGACCTACTTTTTGTCATCAGCAACAAAAAGTAGGCAAAAAATGCCGCTCTCAAACGCCGAGGGGCTGACACAGCGCAAATCGTTTCTGTGATAGTACACCATGCTGTGGCCTGCACCCTTGGAATGGAATAACAATGTCCGCTGCGAGACGGACTCACGCGCTGTGTCGATGACTTGAGACTTTAACCAGTACTATAGTTTCAGGCGAGGGTTTTTTCATATAGTATTTTGCCTTCTTTCAGAGCGGGATATAATACTGTGCCTACAGTGTTTCCGAGTTTTGCAACCTCTTCGGGCGAGGCAACAATAATATCCTTTGGTACACGGATATCGTGGAGGGCTATGCCTATCGCGACCCGCTCCTTGCGTTTGGAGCCTTCTATTTTTTTGATGACCAAAAGATCAATATCACTGTCCGAAACAGCAGTCCCCCGCGCATGAGACCCAAAAAGAACGATCTTTATGGGATTGAATTGTTCGATAATTCTGCGCGTCATTTCCCGAATGGCTGTTTCCATAACCGCAACCTTGCATTAGAGTTTGGGAATAGATTTCCCCAATTCGCTATAGGCTTGTATCATTTCGTTGAGAGCATCTTGTAGTAATTCTGTGCATTCTTGTATTGTCGCCCCTTCTGTCACCACTTCTGGCCAATCCAACAACTGCCCCATATAACCCGACGGAATTGGCGTATAGCAAGCGTTGTATTGTTTCATTTTAATCGCCTGAGTTTGAGCCGGAGTTTTTTTACCCCGGCTCATTTATTTTCAGCATCCCCAATTCACGAAATCCGGCTTTGAATATGCGGTTGAATTTCCTCGTATTCCGGAAAGCGTTTCTCCTTGAGTTTGGAGAACACCAGTTCGCCATCAACCGTAACCTCAAAGCGACCACCGCTGGACGGAATCAGGGTAATAGCTTCAATATCCTGCTTAAACGCATTGACAATTTGATCCGTCATCCCGACGGATTGTGGTTCATAGCCTCAAGATGCGCAATATTCAATTTCTATCCGGGCCATGTGACGCCTCCTTTTGAAAAGATTAAAAAAAGAGTGAACGACCATATTAAAGAGGCCGGTGATCTTCGACATAGAATGCCTCCCTATTATAACCTAATTATAAAATAACCTGTTTAAAAAACGCACCCGTGCGTTTAGGCAAAAAAGACGCGAGATCTTCCAGATCGAGATCCACGCCGAGATCTCTTGCTGCATGCCGGATGTTGTCCCAGCAATCCGCACAGTCACCCCCGGCGAGCAACCCATCAACCTGCCTCGAAAATTCCCTCGCCTCTCCGCGATCCACAGGAAAAGGATAATCAGCCGTGCGGAAAAAGTCACCAACAAAATCATAGTGCCGACGACGTTCTCTGGAAAAATCCGCATCCTCGCGATGTACAGAAAGCCATTCCGCCGCGCGGATGAGATGATAACCAAAATACGCCATTGCCGGATTGGAAATCCGCGCCTTGTTGTGCCTGGGACTCTCCACATGCACAGTGCGAATAACCGGACCGGGCCAATAAATATCTTTGCGATACCGCTCCGTACGGCGGTCATAGCCAAAGCCATCCAGTACAAAACCACTCGTCGAGCGAATCGTTAGCGCCAAACGCTTTTGTGAAAACCGATCGGGCTGGCGCGCCAGGGCTTCACGCGTAAAATCGGGAATCCCAAACAGCGCACTATACGCATAACAGAACACGACATAAGCATGTGACACCGGCAACCAGAACACCTCACCGAGCCGCCGGGACAGCGCATCGTATTTCTCATCCAGAAAAAACCGCCCGTCGGACAACGCATCAGCCACACACACCGGTTCTGTTGGAAACGCATCGACAAGACTCTGGATAACATCGCGTTTATTTTTCATGCATCATTTTCCGATTGTGATGCTTCAACTCTTCGGCGCCGTATCAATAATCTTGCGAACATGATCATAGAGCCTTTGTGCTTTTTCTGACGCATCAGGACGGTCTAAAGGGTCATCCGTCATTTCAGCGGCATCGTATCGAAAATTAACAGCATATGCTGTATATTCGACCAGATCCCAAAATGACTCGACATCACATCCATTCTCTTCGAGAATCGCAAGCAATCTCGCGATATTGTGGATGAATGGAAACTCAACACCAATAGCGATAATCCAGGCTTTTAACGATTTCGCTATCGTCTGCTGAACATGAAAACCAAAAATTTCATCATAAAATACTGTCGCATCATCCATGCCTTTTAATGCACGCAAATTTTTTTCCGCCATTGAAAGCATAGCACGCGCCTCATCAACCTCTTTCATAGAGTACTATTCCTTCTTTCAAGGCATGGGCAATGACATGACCGGATAATTTCCCCAGTCTTTCAACCTCTTTAATAAGTTTGACCATCACCCTCTGATTCTTTGAAATCAGCGAATTTGTATTTGCCAGATCGCCTGAATTCTTTCTCTATCTTCTGATAATGGGCGACCAATTGTCCAATATCGTGTCCAAATCTCGCTGAAATTTCATGTCGGATTCTGCGAACTTCATTAATCTCGTTGTCTGTCATTTTAATCATCGAAATTAACTCTATTCTATTTTGGTATATTCAAGCAAAGACGTTCGACCTTGAATGTAAAGCACTCGGACTTGCATGACCACACCGTTGCTATCTTCAAGTCCAAAAGCCTCATTGACTTTGAACTTGACAGGTTGGTTCTCGCCCCCATTGATAGCGATGTTTTCAGCATATAAATAGGTTCTGTTGTTGCTATCTAAGATGGGATTCAGTCGTCCCGCTAAGTTAGGAATGTAGCCAGTGCTCATGCAGATTACAGAACCCGTATTTTTAGCTGAAGGCAAAGTAACGTCAACAGCTTCGGAAGAATCCCATGAATCAACTATTAGTCCTGGAAAGTCGTGATGTGCTATCAAAAGCTTATAAGGGCGTGTAGTCGCTATGAAAAGGTGAGCAACACCGTCTTGATCTGTTTTGGCGGACTTTGTTGTACTATTGTCCGCGATAGCCACCACGGTTGCTTCCGATATTGGATACCCGCGATCAGAGTAAACCGAGACACGAGATGGCATAGGAATAGCTTCAAGTAATTTCTGTAGCGTACTGGTTGTCTGCGAAGAAGAAAGGATCTCTTTCAATTTGACTTTGAACATATCTTCTTTTTCACACGATGCCCTCGTGTTCGTCAGATTATTTTCAATTCGTAGTGGATAAAAACCTTCCGCGTTCACATCATGATCAATGGTAACCAAGTCTAACCGATAATCTAACCCAGGAGCGATGACGGCAAGCGTTGTTCGCATGCGGTTGCCAATAGTTTGAGAAGCTACGGAGCCTGTCAATTGATTTTCCGTTTTATCTTCCAAAATCGCCACCTGTTCCTCAAGAATTTGTCTCGGAGAATCCTTTGACTTTTTGGTGGTCAAGTTTCCCCAATAGTCTTCTTTGATCATAACATCCTCCAGTCGGGTTATTCAATAGCAAAAACAAGCGGTAAATGATCAGAGATGCTCTTGCGTGGACGACCTGATTTTGTCAAAAGAGAAGTCGCATTGATTGATTGCACCACTTCAAGTTTCTCGCTTGGAAAGTTAGGGATTAAATCGGGTCGTATCAAGACTTGATCAAATGTGTGCCAAAAATAGTTTCTTTGTGCAGACCTATTATAAAAATAGGTTCCCGGCGGTCCCGGTGAAGTATCTCCCATTCTTCCCCACATGGGATTGTATAGATATTTGTAAAAGCGACCCTGTACTGTTCGTCCTCGCTTCTTTGCAATTTCACAGTCCATAACTGTATGGAGACATTTGGCAGCAATCATACCGTCTTCAAAAGGATTCATATTGAAATCGCCTACAATAACGGATCGAGAATGCCCCCTTTCTCTTTCCACTTTCTCTAACTCTTTGCGAAATTCTTCTGCGGAAACATTAAAATCAAAATCGTCGCGGTCTCGTTTACTCGGGAAATGTATAGCTGCGATAATAACCTCTTTGCCTTTCTCTGTGTTGAATACGCCAAATGATCCGAATGACGAATCTCTTATGAGATGAAATTCTTTCACCACTGAATTATGAATAAACACCAATTTTTTCGGTGATAATTCGTACAGACTGGTTTCGTATTGTTGTGAACTCTCTCTTTGTTGTGAACTCTCTCTGTTTAGTAACTCAACGAGACGAGCAATGTCCAGTTTACACTCTGCCAAAATGATGAGAGCTGCATTTCGTTCAATAGCAAGTGTCCTTACCTGATCATGAATTTGTTTTCCGTGTGTGTTCCAAAACAAGAAATTGGGCATTTTTTTAACTTATTTTTTCGCTTTGTCGAGTTCGATAAAACGTGCATCAGCAACTTGCACAAGGGCTTCATCTGTTAAAGATAGCAACGGCATCAAAGCTCTTTCTCTTATTCACAAATTTTGAATACACAGCCCCTTATAACGAGCCAAACTCCTTCATACAAATTTTGCCATTGCGCTTCCAGATTTTCTGAGACCAGGTCAACCACTAATTTTTTATCTATAATCTTTAAGTCCGTATTCTCATAAATGACAAGAATACAGGGTTTAATTTTTGGGGTACTGTTCTTCTCTACTTTTCTTGCGATTGCTTTACAGATAGCTTTGCTTGCTTTATGCTCGTCTCTATTGCCAGCGGACCGATGACCGATCGGAATTTCAATGCTACATTTTAATATTGACACCCGTACCCGTATTTTGAGATGAGGATGATGAAAAATTTTAGATTTATCCAATCCAGATATTTTACCTACCCATCTGCTAAGCTCTTCGTAATTTTTTAGTAGTTCTGCCCAATCGGGTTGATCATTACCATCAACAGTTCCAATAATGCAGTTTAAGCGTGGAAAATCCTCTTCGAGTTTTTGCCTTACGATTTCTCCCTGTTTCTCTTGGTAACTGGACCCCTCATTTAATGGTGCTTCCGTAATCTCAATACCTATTTTATTGTTCTGTTTATCTACTGCCACGAAATCAGGAGGATCATTGGAAGACTGAAGCTTTTCAGAAAACAAATACTCTGTTTTGGTATCCTTACAATACCCCGGCAAAAATAATCGAAAAGTGTAAAACTCCCGGTCAAGAGTTTTGCGTCCCACTTTACGGTCAACTTTACACAAGTATGGAGAATTAAATGGTGTACCCTTTTGTATCTCTTCTTTCTGGCTTGTCATCCATGCCCATCGCGTGAGAATCTCATGTTGTTCAATCCAAGATTTATTTGAAATATGTCGTAAAACTTCCTCTCTATCAAGACCCTGAACAAAAAGAGAGAGAGCGTGAATATTGAGCAAAGTATCTTGAAAAGAATAAAAATCATTTACAAGGATTTCAGCAGCTACTGCTTCATCTTCCTTTTCTTCCGGGGGATTCTTTATCAACTTTTGTAGAATTTCTACACTGCTTGTTGCCGTCACGATAATCTCTCCACACGGATAGGCATTTCTTGTTCTCGAATATCGCTGTCAATTTCTGCGCGATGCGTCTTGTAGTATTCCCGCACGAGATTCAGATGATCAATAGTGAGTGCAGGATAAGCCTGTATCATATCTTCATCGGTCGCGCCCTGATGAAGAAAGCCAATCAGCGTCCACACGGGGATGCGCGTGTTGCCCACACATGCCCTGCCACCGCAAACACCGGGTGTTTTTTTGATTTTAAGTGCGATAATGGATAGTGCAGACATGTGTTGCGAATCTGGTTTTAGGCGTTCCATTGGAGCGACTGGATGTCCCTGGAAATTTATTGTCCATAATGAATTTGCCTGTCAATCTGGTCAGTAAAGGAGGTTATTTTTAAAATGGGTCAGAACGATGCGCCAAAGACAGTCGCAGTTTTCTTTAGATGCTTTCATTTCCCTTTCTATATCTAAATCCGTCTTCAATCGCACGTTAAGTCTCGATTTTTCAGTAGCTGACTTAAAATCGTAGTCCTTCTTGCGAACAACAATATTTTTTACTCTACCCTTAATCGTAAAGATGTCTATCTGGTCATTATCGATAAAGTGCGCCTCAATAGCATAACCTAAGTCAGAAGTAAAAAACCAGACGCTTTGGGGCGTCCTGACGCCATCATCCAGATATTCACTTACAAACACATCCTTAATCTTCTCCGGCGACATTTGGTCGGCCACGCGATAAAGTTCTTCAGTGCGGTCAAGGTAAGGACGACGCATCCCCAACGATTCGAAGTACTCGGTAAATTCCTGTTTCATAATGTCTCATTTGCATAGGTCTGGTTGAGTTCCTGTAATTGAGCAACGAATTTTTGCCAGATTTCAGATGATTGAAAATCTTGCCGTATCTTATTGGCCACAAAATTGTAGTGATTTTCGGTCCGCGTATCAATAGACACCTGCTGGTTTTCCCTTAGCCATCTTCGATATTCCTGCATCGATTCTGGTTTCCCATTCTCCACAAAAGCCCCTCTCTCGAATATCGCGATCAATTTCTGCGCGGTGCACCTCGTAACAAGACAAGACTCTCAAAGCATACTCAGAATTGTGTATTCTTTCAAGTGCTTTTCTGACTTTGCGTCAAATTTCCGGCTTTTGAGATCAGAGGCGCGACGGATACTTGAAGAACCGTATTTGCGCTTGACGGGTGCATGGTAGGTACGTAGATTTTGTCCTACTGTGCGTCGCATTGAAAAACCATCACAAGGAGCAAAAATGGCCGATGTCAAATCCACATATCAGCAGCTAATCGCAGAAATAAAACAAATCTCCCTATTGGGATCCTGTGCCAGTGTATTGGGTTGGGACAAACAGACCTACATGCCCAAAGGCGGAGCCGGGCATCGCGCCGAGCAACTCGCATTGCTCATGGGCATGATACACGAGCGCGTAACCGCCCCTCAAATTGGCGACTATCTCGCAGAAATAGAAAACAGCGATCTAATATCTGACCCGTATTCCGAAGCCGCAGTCAACGTACGGGAACTCCGTCGAGGCTATGATCGAGCTGTCAAACTACCCCGGTCCCTCGTCGAAGAACTCGCCCGCGTAGCCACCATCTCGCAGCAAGCATGGCGAGAAGCCCGCGAAAAATCGGACTACGCCCTGTTTCAACCCCACCTCACAAAGATCCTCGAACTAAAACATCAACAAGTACGTGCGCTGAACACAGGCGAAACATCTTACGACACGCTATTAGACGACTACGAACCCGGCGAAACCACTGAAAACCTGACCCGGGTCTTCTCGGGCTTGCGCGACGAACTCGTCGAACTCGTAGGTGCAATCGCCGAATCCGGCAAAAAACCCGATGAAAATATCCTCACACGCACATATCCCATAGACCAACAAGAAGAATTTGGAAAAACCGCAGCCGCGCAAATCGGGTTCAACTTTGACTACGGGCGCTTAGACATCACCACCCACCCATTTTGCAGCGGCATTGGACCGGGCGACACCCGCCTGACCACGCGGTATAACACACACTTTTTTTCCGAATCATTTTTCAGCATCATGCACGAAGCGGGCCACGGCATATACGACCAGGGCTTAAACGACGAACATTACGGCACACCCATGGGAGGATCTGTATCCCTGGGCATACACGAATCGCAATCGCGCATGTGGGAAAACTTCGTCGGCCGCAGTGAGGCATTTTGGACACACTTCTACCCCAAAGTGCAAGCCGCATTCCCAGACGCACTAAACGACGTATCTGAACGCGACTTCTACGCCGCAATCAACGCCGTCGCCCCCTCATATATCCGCGTAGAAGCCGACGAAGCCACGTACAACTTGCACATCATGCTGCGCTTTGAACTCGAACAAGCACTGATTGATGGCGGATTAAAAGCCGAAGATATCCCCGGCGTCTGGAACGAAACATTTGAAAAATATCTGGGACTAACACCCCCGGACGATACCCTGGGGTGCTTGCAAGACATACACTGGAGCGGAGGAGGGATAGGGTACTTTCCAACCTATGCCCTGGGCAATTTGTACGCCGCGCAATTCTTTGAACAAGCGCGCCAAGAAGTAGGCGACCTGAATGCACAATTTGCCGAAGGCGTATTCGACCCCCTGAAGAACTGGCTAACGGAAAAAATCTATTCGCAGGGACAGCGCTACCACGCAAATGAACTCATCGAAGTCGTAACCGGAAAACCCCTGAGCCACGAACCCTTAATGCGGCATCTCAGGGCAAAATACGAACCATTATACGGGATTTAGAGAACGGCAAAACCTTCTGGATCGCGGCTAACATCCTGCCGCGATGACGGCTTCATGCATAGCGTAACCGAATGGAGCGACCATTGAACAGACAACCCACAATCTTAGACACCGATCCCGGCGTAGATGACGCGCTGGCCATCATGCTGGCATTGGGATCCCCGGAACTCGACGTAATAGGCATCTGCACAGTAAGCGGCAACGTCCCTCTCAACACCGGCACGCGCAACGCACAGGGACTATTGCAACTATTGGACCGCACAGAAATACCCGTCTATGAGGGTGCGGACCAGCCCTTGAAACGCGACCCCGTATTTGCCACCGAAGTCCACGGTGAAAGCGGCATGGGACAAGCCGTATTGCCAGAACCATCCCAAAAGATAAAAGGCGACGCCGTTGACTTCCTGGTGCAAACCCTATCCGAACAACCGGGCGAAATCACAATAATAGCCGTCGGACCCCTGACAAATCTGGCACTGGCAGAACAGCGCCAGCCGGGAACGCTTCAAAAAGCCAAACAGGTAATCGTAATGGGCGGCGTCATTGCAGAAACGGGCAACTCAACACCCGTCGCAGAATTCAACTTTTACGCCGATCCCCACGCTGCCCAGATAGTCGTCCATTCGAACGCAGCACTACTGATCGTACCATTGGACGCAACGCGTCAGGTCGTATTATCCGAAACAGATATCGAAAACCAGATCGCACCCCTGAAAACAGTCGCATCTCAATTCGTCGTCGATGCCGTACAAAACGTATTCGCACTCTATCGACAACTCGGACGCGAGCCAATCGTGTACCTGCACGATCCACTCGCCGTAGGCGCAGCCATCGCACCCGAACTCCTCCGCTCAGAAACCCTGTACATCGACATAGAAACATCGGGCGACCTCACCATGGGCCAGGTCGTCACAGACCGCCGCGGCCTGCCCTCGCCCTATCGTCTTGGAGAACCCGTCAACTGCGCGATGCACGTCAATGCCGAAGCGTTTTTATCTCTATTTATGAAACGAGTTTTTTGATCTATCAACGGGCGGGCACGGGGACCCACCCCTACATACAATAATCTTGTCCAACTGTAGGGGACGGTCCCTGTGCCGTCCCGCCTGACCACCACCGTCTGACCTCTCAGTCAAGGCCGCTTCCGCAGCCTCAGATAGCTCTCGTAGCGCTGAAGCGCGATCTCCCCATCATCCACAGCCGCCCTCACCGCGCAATTCGGTTCGTGGACATGCGAACAATCGCGAAAGCGGCACCCGCCCAGAAACGGGTGAAAATCTCTAAAAAGAACGGGAACATCTTCGGGACTTATATCGTACAGATAAAACTCCCGAACACCGGGCATATCGCCGACAAACCCTCCCCCATCAAGCGCGACCAGTTCCGTATGGGTCGTCGTATGGATGCCCTCGCCCGTAGCTTTGCTAACAGGTCCTGTACGCAACTGCAACCCGGGTTGCAACCAATTGAGCAAACTCGATTTTCCAACGCCAGAAGCCCCCATAAACAGAGTAATCTTCCCGCGCAGAAGATCGTAAAACGCCTCTTTACCCGCATCGGAAATAATACTGGTATGAACCACGGGATATCCCATCGCCCTGTAAGGACCCATAACCCGATCTGCCCAGGCCTCATCGGCGAGATCGAGCTTATTGAGACACAGAGACACGGGTATCTGCTGCCACTCCGCAATACCTATCATGCGATCCAGCAAAATCCAGTCCGGAGCTGGCTCAGCCGCAGACACAATGGGAACAACCTGATCGACATTGGCAGCTAAGAGTTGCTCCCTATAAGACCCGCCAGACGCACGCCGAGAAACCTTATTGCTGCGGGGACGCACCTCGCGGATCATACCCCTATTATCCGCACCCTCAGAAAAAACCACGCGATCCCCAACCGCAACCGGATCAATCACTCGCACCCGTCTGACCGACTGCACGCGGCGGCGGCGCGAACCCGGCGCCGCTTCGGGATATTCGAGTTGCTTCCGCAAACGAGTTGACAGCGCGCACATCACCACGCGATCGGCAGTCTGGACGACATAATTGCCGAGGTGATGACGGATAACAGTACCTTCATTATCAGATTTAGACATAGCTATTCAGAGCCTTCCAACTGTAATGGACACCCCAAAATAACGCCCGCCAGATGTACTTGTCAAGCAATGTAGCCTTTGCAAACGGGTTGACATTTGACGGGGTTTTCTCCATATTTCCCCGACATTTACAGCCTGACTAAAAAAAGGAAAAATAATGAAACGCGACCTCAGCCCATTTTTGTCTAACTGGGATTATGACCCCACCGATATTTGTGTACGCAAAATTCAGGGCCTGGACGGACGGAAAAAATTGCAAGTACGCGTAGATCTGGGTGTAATGCAAATGGAATTAAATGATCGGCCCGACGGAACGCGTCCGCACGGCCATTTTTCATTGCTCGAATACTATTTAGACCAGCTTGAAGCCGAACAAACTCAATCTGGCACAGATGAAAACTTTTACCTCGACAGAGAGGCATGCCTCGAACTGAGCCAGGAGGGATTGTTATTCTATCACCGCTATGTCTGTCTGATGCGGTTGGGCGATTTTGAAGCAGTCGCGCGCGACACCGCCCACAATCTGGCACTACTGGATCTCGTGCGGGCTTATGCTAAAAATGAACAAGACCGGGAAATATTTGAACACTATCGGCCTTACGTACTCATGGTTCACACCCGTGCGCGGGGTGAAATTTGTTTGCAACAAGGCGATCATTCCGGCGCCCTGAATCACATTGAAGAAGGAATCGACAAAATTCAAGCATGTGTGGTAAATTCCGGTATTGAAGCAGACGAAGAAATCGAAGCCCTTTCGGAATGGGCCGAAGAAATAGAACGCGACCGTCCAATCACATTGCAACAAAAACTGGCACAACAACTCCAAAAAGCCATTGCCGAAGAGCGATATGAACAGGCAGCTCGGTTGAGAGACAGACTCAGTTCGCTGGAAAAAAACAATTTGTGAAAGCCACAACCCGGGCATCACAATACAAAACATCCTGATTCTAAACACCAATGTGTTTCCGAATCGGGATTTTTTGTATAATGGCAGGGGGAAAAGAAGTGGGCTATGAATGGATCATAATCAGACGACACCTCTTCAGCGTTAGTCGTCGCATGGGATTAACCACAATCATTGCCATCATAGGCGTCGGACTGGGAGTTGGGGCACTCGTCATCACCCTATCGGTAATGAATGGCTATGCAGACATGATCTTTGACCGCCAGGTAGGCATCAATCCCCATATAACCGTGCGGCGTCCATACAGCGAACGCATCGAAAATTACGCCCCCATCGTCCAATTGCTCGAACAACACCCGGAAGTGGTCGGTGCCAACCCCGTCATAGAAACAGAGGGTTATGTATTGAGCAGGGTCAAAGATGTGGGCACCGTCACATCGGGCGTATTGGTGCGAGGCGTAGATGGCATTGTGAAAAGCAGCGACATCGCCCATCATATAACCGACGGCAAAATGGAATTGACGCGCATTGAAGGCAACACCTTTGGAATCGCAATAGGCAAAACACTCGCCGAAAAACTGGGCACCTCCGTAGGATCAAAAATTCGCCTGCTGGTCGCCCCCAAAGACCTCGCCACAGCCCGCATGCCTCCCCTTCGCCAATATGTGATAACCGGCATTTTTGAAACGGGATTTTACGAATTTGACGCCTCACTAATCTACGTATCTCTCGCGGCTGCACAACGAGACCTGCAATGGGGCGACCTGGCGACCGGCATTCAAGTGCGCCTCGTCAATGCTTTTGAAGCCGACCGCGTCAGCGTTGAATTGCGAGAGACACTGGTAGCAACGTATTCCGATATGTTCCCCACATCGTGGATGTATGCCCAGGGCAATCTGTACGCGTGGATCTGGTTGCAAAAATGGGCGAGCTTTGTCGTCTTGAGCTTAATCGTAATAGTCGCGGGATTCAACATCATCAGCATACTAACCATGGCCGTAAATGAGCGCAGACGCGAAATTGGCATCTTAAAAGCAATGGGCGCAGCCCCCAAAAGCATCGCCCGAATTTTCTCCCGGGAAGGTCTGATAATCGGCGCGAGCGGCGTGTTATTCGGCAACATATTGGGCGGGGGCCTGTGCTGGATACAAAAGGTCTATGCACCCATATCGCTCTCCGGCGATATTTACTTCATCAACGCCCTCCCCGTAACCATAAACATAGGGGACTTTGCGATGACCTCTGCACTGGCATTGTTATTATGCCTCGTATTTGCCCGCTGGCCCGCAAAACGAGCGGCAATACTGGACCCCGTAGAAGCGATCAGATATGAATAACACCTGCGAATACTTCATCGCGCGGCGATATATGCGCGCCATGCGCCGGCAGCGCCAGATATCGTTAACCGCGACCATAGCTATTGCAGGCGTAACCATTGGGGTTGCCGCCCTCGTAATAGTCCTGTCCGTTTTCAACGGCTTCTCGTCCCTATTGTGGGACAGCCTGTTGAGCGTAAGCCCGCATATCGTCGTACA
>JAPOXY010000124.1:0-32171 GCA_026706845.1 Gemmatimonadota bacterium | reverse complement strand
CGCCGGCCAGGACCACCGTGTCGATGCCGCGGAAGAACTCCACGGCCGGTTCGGTGGACAGCCTGTTGAGCGTAAGCCCGCATATCGTCGTACAAAAACCTCATGCACAGCCCATGTCGCCCACCGGGGAACAAATCGGACAACTGGAAAAACAGGCCTCTGTACGCGCAGCAGCACCTTTTATATCAACCGAAGGATTTGCGCTCCGGCGTCCCCCTGGCGGTGAAATGATTCAAGCTGGCGTAGCCGTGCGGGGAATAGAAGCCACACAATTGGCAAAAATTACAGACCTGAATGCGCACTTATGGGCAGGCGATCTCGACCTGAACATTCAACCACCCGACCCCGATCAAATCACGCCTACTACCAGACGCGCCAAAGTATATGGCACAGCCATTGGCCGCGTACTCGCTGATCGGCTCGGCGCAGTAATCGGCACCGAAATCATGCTGGGATTGGTACCCAAAGAAGTCTTAATGGGACAACAACCGCAGTTATGGCCCTACAAAGTAACCGCCATATTTCACACGGGCCTGGAAGAACTCGACTCTGCACTCGCATTTGTATCGCTCGAAGCGGCACAACGCGACCTGGGATGGCGAGACCAGATCTCGGGCATCCAGATCCGACTCGCCGAGCCATTTGAAGCACATCGCATCGCACCCACCCTTCCCACAGGAACAGATTTTGACGTCATAACCTGGATGGACACGCACCGCAACCTGTACGCATCCATCCGCCTGGAAAAATGGTTTAGCTCCCTGGTACTGTGTCTCATCGTAATGGTAGCCGGATTCAACATCGTCAGCATCTTGACCATGACAGTGGGCGACAGGCAGCGCGACATCGGCATATTAAAAGCCATGGGCGCAACGCCGCGTGCAATTGGCAAAATCTTCACACTCAAGGGCCTGGGCGTTGGCCTGACAGGCGTCGTCTTTGGCAATGCAATTGGATATCTCCTGTGCTGGTCGCAACAGACATTTGAATGGATCAAACTCCCCGGTCAAATTTACATCATTCAGGCACTACCCGTAAAAATGCTCGCCATTGATTTTGCATACATCTCTCTCGCATCTGTAGGCCTGTGCTTCGCATTCGCCCTCTTGCCCGCCCGCAAAGCCGCCTCACTTGCGCCCATCGTGGCATTGAGGGAATAAACACCATGCAAAAGCTGAATTTCCCAACCTCATCCACATTTGACATCGCAAACCGCGACGGAAGCGCAATGATCTTAGATCCCCTCCGTCAAAAATACGTGGTATTAACCCCTGAAGAATGGGTGCGCCAGAATTTTGTGCGATACTTGATCGAAGGACTGGGCTACCCGCAGGGACGCACCGCAATCGAAACCGGATTTGTATTTCAGGGCATGCAGTGTCGCGCCGATGTACTCGTATATGACGCAAAGGGAAAAGCACTTCTAATGGCAGAATGCAAAGCCCCAGAAATAAAAATCACCCAACAGGTCTTTGACCAGATCGGGCGATACAACACAGTCGTACAGGCCACCTACCTCATTGTGACGAATGGCCTGCAACACTATTGCTGTGCAATTGATCGAAAAAACAACGCATATCGATTCATAGACACACTACCGCGATATGGAGATATAACATAAAAAGGAGATCCTATGATTGATCTACTGAGCTTTATCGTCGTACTGTGCGTATTTCTCTCCTGCGCCACAACCGCGTGGGCAGAGGAAAACTACAGCAAATTAGTGTACCCGGGACCTGATGGCCGACTGGTCTATGTACCGGACGAAAAAGGCAACATAATCCCGGACTTCTCGCACTGCGGGTACATGGGTGGTGGTGTGGCACTACCAGATGTACCCGTCGTATTGACCGTTCAACCCCAAGCCGAAGGAGACGACACAGCGCGATTACAAGCGGCAATTGACGACGTATCTGCGCGCACACCGGACGCCAATGGATTTCGCGGAACCCTGTTACTCGAACGCGGAAAATATCGGATAGGCGGAACCCTGCACATTCGGACAAGCGGCGTCGTACTCCGCGGTCAGGGCGCAGATGAAAACGGCACAGTATTGATCGCAACGGGAAAAGGAAAGCGCACATTGATCGAATTTAAAGGCCAGGGACGCAGACCGCGAGAAATAGAAAACACGCGACAGGCAATTGTAGATAATTATGTTCCCGTAGGCGCAAAAATATTTTCTATAGTAGATGCTTCGAATTTTGCACCCGGCGATGACATCATCGTACATCGCCCCAGCACCGCAAAGTGGATCGCGGCCATAGGCATGGACCGCATAGAAATGAAACATCCCGGAGTTAGGCAATGGAAACCAAGCTCCTACGACTTTCACTTTGACCGCACCATAACAGCCATAAAAGGCAATCAGATAACAATCGATGCGCCAATGGGCAACGCGATAGAACGCGAATACGGCGGCGGATCAATTTACAAATACGAATACCCCGGGCGCATTGAAAAGGTCGGCATCGAAAACTTGCGCGGCGTATCGGAATTTGATAAAGAAAAAAAGGATCCTCGGCGAGAAAACGAATACATCGACGAAGACCACGCCTGGAACTTCGTCGTATTCTCCTGTGTAAAAAATGCGTGGGCGCGCAATATCACCTCAGTTCACTTTGGCTATGCATGTGTAACCATTGGCAACCAGGCAAAATGGATGACCGTGCAGGATAGCCAGTGTCTTGACCCCGTATCAAAAATCACTGGATCGCGACGCTACTCCTTCCCCATCCACGGACAACTATCCCTCGTACAACGGTGTTATACCCGGCGGGGGCGCCACGATTATGTACTACACGCCCGCGTACCGGGACCAAATGCATTTGTAGATTGCGTAGCGGACATCGCGCACGCCGACACCGGACCCCATCACCGCTGGTCTGTTTGCACCCTATTTGACAACATAATCGTAAACGGCAACGCCATCAACGTACAGGACCGGCAAAGTTCGGGCACTGGCCACGGATGGGCGGGCGCGCAAAAAGTATTGTGGAACTGCGAGGCAGAGAGCTTTATCTTACAAAAACCCCCAACATCGCAAAATTACGCCATCGGCTGCATCGGCGAGAAACGAAACGGTCGGTACAAACGCGAAGATGGACACTGGGAATCGCACGGACAAAAAGTAGTTCCGCGCAGTCTGTACTTAAAACAACTCGAAGACCGCCTGGGCATAGAAGCCGTAAAAGCAATAGGCGCACAAATCGGAGAGGAAAATTAAATGGCAAAACGCAAACGACGACCACAAGCGGGACCGGAATTCATGCGGCGCACACAGTTTAAAAATTTAGGCCCAACCGGGCAAGCGCGCAGAGAACCACCGCCCATGCCCGAATTGCATTACCAGGGAGAAACAATAGACCTGCCCGAACCCGCGCAGATCGAAACAACGCAAATCGACCTGCGCCAGGCCATAGACGAGCGCAAAAGCGAGCGCGTATTCTTCGACGACCCCATCACACTGAACGAGCTAACCTACTTACTCTGGGCAACACAGGGCGTAAAAGAATTTGAACAGGGCGAAACATTTCGCACCGTACCATCGGCGGGTGCGCGCCATGCATTTGAAACCTATATCATAACGAACAACGTGGAAGGATTGGACCGCGGGTTATACCGGTACCTATCTATGGGACACAAACTGGGAATAATCGACCAATCAGACGAAATTGGCGAAAGAATTGCCAACACCACCTTGCAACCGGAACTGATCCAGACAAGTGCCGCCACATTCATCTGGACAACAGTAGCCACGCGAATGACCTGGCGCTACGGCGACCGGGGGTATCGCTACATCCACCTCGATGCCGGCCATGTGGGACAGAACCTGTACCTGGGCGCCATGGCCGTAAACTGCCGCGCATGCACCAGTGCGGCATTCAACGACGACGAATTAAATCGGACGCTCAAACTCGACGGCGTCGAACATCTTGCCGTATATTTCGGCTCAGTAGGAAAATAGGAGGATAACGCCATGAAAATTGAAGCAATCGACTTTCTGATCCTGAAAAGCGAACCCGTAACCCCGGAATGGCGACCATTGCGCACCATGCGGGAATATCCCGGCGCGCACAAAGTGCGATTTGGTCACCGACTCTTTCAAGGCGAGGGAATTCAACTCACAAAAAGGCCGGCTTACCTCACCCTGCTTCGCATCCGCACAGATGCAAACCTGGAAACCTGCGGTATTTTTTCCACAGGCTGGGCACAGGAAGACCTCGAATGGGCAGCGCGCACATTCAAAGTACAGTGGGAACCGGAAATCACAGGCACGGACGCGCTGGACCGGGAGTATATGTGGCACAAAATGTGGATGGCGCGGCGATATTTCCACATGGCATCCACCATTCCGCTCGCCCTCATCGACTCCCTCCTCTGGGACCTGGCGGGTCTTCACGCACAATTACCCGTCCACAAATTGCTCGGTGGCTTTCGGAATCGCGTCCCCGCCTACCTCACCGAAACCGGCATACCATACGAAGACACGCTAAAATCTGCCCAACGGGCTGTTGACGAAGGATACAAAGGCTTCAAAGACCACTCCATGCTCGGTGTGGAAACCAACCTCGCGCTCGCCAAAGACATCCGGGACCTCGTAGGCGACGACATGGTGCTCATGCACGACCCGGTACAACAATACTCCGTCGAAGATGCAATCGTAGTCGGACGCGGACTCGAAGAACTGAATTATCTCTGGATCGAAGAACCCCTGCAGGAATTCGACATCAACGGCCTGAAGCGGCTGTCAGACGCAATCGACCTTCCAGTAATGGCATTGGAATCAATCCAGGGCAACCCCTATCTCGCCGCACCGTACCTGTCAATCGGCGCCATAGACATCGTGCGCCAAACAGGACTCGGAATCACCGGACAGATGAAATTGGCCAACCTCGCGGAAATGTTTGGACTGAACTGCCACGGGGGAAATCCCCACGTCGTAGCCGCGGTCCGAAACGACGACTGGTGGGAAGTCTCAGCCTGGCCACCCACGGGCGCAGACAGATCCCTCGCGTCGGCCTTTGCTGGCTTGATCGAAGAAACGACAGAAGTCAGAGACGGCTACATGTACGTCCCACAAACGCCCGGACTCGGGCGAAAAATCGACTGGGACCGAATCCAGGCGCAGACCGTGATCGAAATTTGAGCGGAGCGCAATATCGTCTATCAAATTAAAGAATCCAAAAAAGCCTCGTTGGTCAAATTGCCAACGAGGCTTTTGAAGGAACAGATCTTTCAACATAACCCTCATCCATCGCTCAAAATATACACTCTCACCGCCAACGCCTACGCTCCTCCATCCCCGCTTCAACAGGCGATCCACAAATTCAAGTTGTAAACAAGACCGCAATACTACATATTGAAGGCATAATGAGATGCATGAACTTCTTTTGAACCTTTTTATCACTCAATTTTGTGATAATCGCATTTTTGGCCTGATATTTGCTTGAGTGTTGAAGTAAAAGGAGAATGTGTGAACGAAACTACAGAATTAAGAGACCGGCAAAGCCAACACGCGGAACGGCTGATCAGATTGGAAACGCTTATTGAGCAGAATCAAGAACGTGTGAACCGCTACGAGGAAGACCAGAGGGCTTTTGTAAACCGCTATGAGGAAGACCAAAGGTCTTTTGTAAACCGCTATGAGGAAGACCAGCGAGAAGCGCGAAGCTGGCAAAAGTGTACTGTTACCCTTATGTGTGGCAGTTGGATTACCCTTATGGCGGCTATTTTGTTGAAGTAGTTGTAAACCCTTTTTCCCTATTTGTCACGAATCGTCCCCTCCCTTACCCCAACCAGCGCTTTCGGGGGAACCGCGCATAGACGTACTGACTGTCATACGTATTATCCTCCGCATAGGACGAACGCCCGCCCAGCAGATCGCACGCATATCTTTCGATCTCTTCATCCACCAGATCAACACCCAGGCCCGGACCCTCGGGAATTGCGATATAACTATCGACCACCTCGGGTTGCGGAGCCATCACCTCATACCGCGCCTGAACATCGCCTGTTCGGTGCTCCCAGATCAAAAAATTTGGCAACGTCGCACACAAATGGATAGACGCGATCTCCCCCACCGGACCCAGCGACCCATCGTGCGGCGCAAACTGGATATAGTGTGCCTCGGCCATACCCGCGAGCTTCTTCATCTGAGCCAGACCCCCGAACCGCCCGGCATCCGGCTGGATAACATCCACAATCTCGCGCTCAATAAGCTCGCGCGCACCGTAGATATAGGCGAGCCGTTCCCCGGCAGCAAGGGGGATATTGATCGCTTCGGACACGCGCGCAAGCGCCTCCACATTCTCGGGCGCGACCGGTTCCTCGTAAAAAAACACCCCAAATTCTTCGAGCCTCCGGCCCATAGAAATCGCATCGCGCGTCGTCATCCACGGCATGCCGTGCAGATCGACCATAATATCGACATCGTCCCCCACCTCATTGCGTATCGCCGTAATATCGCGGATGCAGTGCTCAATTCCCCCCATCTTGAGACCGGTAAAGCCCTGATCCACGAGTTCCCTGGCGCAATCGGCCGTATTCGCGTGCGTGTACACCCGCAACCGCTCGCGCATCCGACCGCCCAGCAATTGCCAGACCGGCATATTAAACGCCTTCCCCTTAATATCCCACAGCGCTATCTCAATCGCCGAAATCGCACCCGCGCCCACAATGCCCGACATCCCGTGGGTTTGCAAAAACATCTTGCTCCACAACCGCTCGATATTAAAGGGATCCTCGCCAATAATCAAGCTCGCCTTGTGGTGAATCTCCGTCTGAATACTCGGCCATGCAGTCGCCTCTCCCACGCCATAGATCCCCTCATCCGTAAAAACCCTGCAAAACAAAAAATTTCTGCCATCCTGCCCAGCAGTATAGGTCTTAACATCTGTAATCTTCATTCTCTCACCCCGCGATCATGGATCGCAATGAATCTCGTGCCCCTCTCCGGGAAACCAGAAAACATCGACAAAAACACCCAGAAAAACACCCGCGATATAGCCCATAATCATCCCCAGGAAAAAGGGTGCATAGCGCCGATAACGCTCCAAACCACCCAACTTCATAATAATCGTCTTCACACCCCACATCAGGAAAATACTAAAAGAATTATCCTGCATCTCGACCATGCCACAGATCGTAAAACCAATGGGATGGATTGGAAAACCCGGGAAGCGATACCGCAGAAAGTAGAGCGTACCTGTAAAAATGCCGCCAATACCCATAAACAAAAAGCGATTCCAGTCCGTAAACAGCACATCGCCCTGAATTCGGGACACAGCCAGACGGCTAAAACCCGCCCCATTGAGAGATCCAATCCCCTTAAAAGTCGTCCGGCCAAAATTGGCACTGCCAATACCGTAATACCCCTGGTATATGACGAATATGATAACCACCGCCGCACCGAGCAAACAGCCGATGAGCACAGTCGGAGCCACGGCTTTGCGGCTGCGCTTTGCCATCGCCATACTCAACCGCGGAACATGCGCCATCTGCGTCGTCGCAAACGTCTTCCCATCCGCCACGAGACTCATCGTAAGCGTCAAAATAGAAGCGCCAGCAGGCCCCATATTCCCAACACCGACGGCATGCCATGTAAACCCCGGCGCCGTGAGAGGCACCCGAAGATAGACCAGACCGCTCTCCACCACAATGCGGGACATCCCCACAAACAAAACGAGCATCGCAAATGACCATGCGAGAATCGTCTCCGCTCCCATACCCGCGCGCCAAAGCCAGAGAAAAACAAAACCGCAACACGCCAGCAAAAGCCAGACAGCCGTGCGATAGGACATAATCTCTTCGGAATCATCTACACTTTCATCGCGCAAAAACGCCTTGCGAAAAATATCTCGAAAATGAGACCGCGCAATCCAGAACCCCCAGCCGACAAAAACGGCCATCCCCCCAAATGTCATCCAGCCAATCGCCGGATGGCTCGAACTCCACGGATCGTTCGGACCCAAATCCAGGCCAAAGCGGTTGAACAGCCCCACCACACAGATCTGAACCACATGGAAAAACCACAGGCTGAAGAGCACCTCCAGCTTGGTAAAATACCCCAGACAAAACGTGAGCAACACAAACGTGGTCACAATACTCGGAAAGCCCGGCGCAACCGAAATCACATTCCGCCCATATCGCCCTGCCAAAAACGGAAACATCGGCAAATTGACCGTGAACCACGTAAACACATTCCACGCAATAATGGCAAACGTAAGGCCAAACCCCCATTGAAACAGGCGATTGCGCACAAGCGTCCTCAGCGTACCCGTCGTACCGGAAACACCCGTGAGTTCCAGCAGCGCGGTGGCGACCGGAAAAGACAGCCGCTCGTATTCCATCCACTGTTTCCGCAGCAAAACGCTCAGACACAGGTGAATCGCCAAAATACTCGCAATCAGCGCACCCCACCAGAAAAGCACCGAAAACCACTCGCCCCACGGAAACGCTGCACCGGGCACTTGCCCCTCGTAAAATCCGCGCACTGCATCGCGGTCGGTAATCGTCGTCCAACTCGGCATGTACGGCAAGAGAAGCTCATCGAACCGGTTTTCTGGCGACGCGTAATACGCCGGCATCGTCAGCATCTGTAAAAACCACACCGTGAGCCACTCGCCCTGCATAGTAGATGCGACAAAACCAATACAGCAAACCGTGAGCAATTCCGTCGGAGAAAAACCGATACCGCGCCGCTCGAGAAAAGCGTTTAGAATCAGAAGCCCCACAAAAGGAATGAGCATCGCCATCGAAAGATGCGAATGGTCAGCCCGCGTTGAATTCACCACAAAACTGGTATAGGTCGGCCACAGGGGCATGAGCATGGCCATACCCAGCCCAATCAGGAGGGATCGTTTGGTAATAACGGAAGAGCCTTCAGCGGTTTCTGATTTGGGAAGGCGCGTTTCTGGAGATGCGGACATAGAATTTGGGATTGATGGTGGACTGAATAAGGGGATTGCTGGGAACGGCACAGGAGCCTGTCCCGTAGTGACCCTATACGGGAACCGTCCCCTACGATTACTCTTCATTAACCGCTTGCATCAGCGCGTGGATGTATCCATACGTGTACGCAAAACCGACCTGCCTCGATTCGGGACCGGAAATACCCGGAACGTGATCGGGCATAATCATATATTCGTAGCCCACTTCTTTGAACGTCCGCAAAGCCTTGAGCATATCCACATCGCCCTCATCGGGAAACACCTCGACAAAATCGTGAAGCCCACCCTTGATATTGCGGAAATGCACATTGAAAATCTTCTTGCGCTCTCCAAAATAACGGATCACATCATAGGCGTCCGCACTGGGATCTTCCAGGCTCTCGGACATACAGCCCAGGCAAAAATTCAATCCATTATACGGACTATCGTACAAATCGATAAACTTCTTAAAACCATCCACCATACCGAGCACGCGCGCGACCCCTCGATACGTCGTCCCATATCCGATACCCGGATCCGAGGGATGGCACGCCATCTGAATCTTGTACTCCTCCGCCACGGGCATAATATTCTGCAACCAGTGATCGATGCGCGCCCACATCTCGTCTTCATCCGCAGCACCGCCTTCAAACTCGCCCAGAGACTGGTCCAACTTGTCGTACTCAAACGACGACAGCCGCGCACCTCCGCGTCCGTATCGCGGCTCTGTCCGCATATGTCCCAAAATCGTGATATTGTAATTCAGCCCTCGCAACCCCGCTTCCGCCGCCATTTTAACCGTCTCGCACATCCGCTCAATAGCCCGGTCGCGCTCGTCGCTTGGACCCAGGAAAATCGCACCAGCTTCGTTTTGGAAAGCATTGCTTGAACCCAGCGGAATGTGAATCATCTCCAAATTAATGCCATATTTATCATACCGATCGCGCATGGACTTAATCGCATCGGCACTCCACTCCGCCCAGGGTCCCTCCGGTGTTTGATCGACATTAAAAACCCCGAGTTGCGCGAGAATCTCGATATCCGTGTCGTTCCGACAAGCCACCTGCGTTCCGATATACATGGTAACCTCCAATTTGTGAAGTTAGAACTGCGATAATGCGTCAGATGCCAAAATACGTTCCGATCCTCTCAATGTCAATGTGTATGATTCGGCTTTTTATTTAAAAAGCTCTGTGATAAAAAAAGCCCTCAAGCAATAAGCTATAGGGCTTTAGTTATTAGATCTTTTCCCCATCAATCCCAGGGAAGCGGCACCCTTAGGCGCGCGCTAACCTCGCGTGCGTTTTCCTGTTCCATCTCGCCATAGCGAATACCCTCGGCGCGATGAAGCGCCATGCGCTCTTCTTCAATCGCACCTGGCAGCAACGCGCGGTCATGTCCCGGCATCGGCTCGTACGTCTCGCGCACCGTTCTCACCATGTGATCTGACTCAGCTCGGAAATCCTCCTCGGAAACCGCCTGATCAACGCGGATCGCAAGAACACAACCACCCGCACCTGACGAGGGCCATTTCTCCTTCATCTCATGAGAAGACGGAAGACCGGTCCCCGCCAACCCACCCCCCATAATCGAAGCCACAGCCGTGTACCCAATACTCTTAAAAAACGCTGCCGGAATCATCTCGAACAAAGCCTCAAACTCCGGACCCCGCTGGTAATCCGCCAAAATACAGGTCGCCGCATCGAGAACAATCGGAGGCTCGTCGCCAGAGGGAATCGCAAAACATATTGGAGGATTGCCAAAATAGCCGAGAAGTGGTCCCCTGCCATCCCTCTTTGCATTGCCCTGCTGTCTGCCCTGCACGCAAAAACCAATACACCCCGCCTCGGAACACATCCGCGCATAATGACCCGCCGAACCAATATGCCCCACATGTCGCGCCAGCCCCATGCCCATACCCAGCTCTTTCGCTTTGCGAATCGCGTGCTCTGCCGCGCGCACCATCGGGAGATACCCCACCGTACCATCCCCATCAATAACAGCACACGTCGGCGTCTCACCGATCACCCGCACATTGGGACGCGGATTGAGACTCCCATTTTCAAAACTCTTGCAATAGCCATTCACAGTCCGCGTACCGTGGCTGCGAACACCTCGCAGATCGCTATTGACCAGCAGGCGACTGATAACCCGCGCGTGATCGGTCTCAAGCCCTGCCTTTTCAAAACAAGCCACGGCAAAATCCAGAAGGCGATTTTCATAGACGTGAACGAATGATTCAGGAGGTTGATTCATAGGAAAAATCCAAAAGTAAAAGTGGAAGAACGACCTCTAAGACCACAAATAAACCTCGGGGTCATCTTCAGACATGCCGATAAACGACGCCAGCACAACGCGGGGTTGAGAGCCTGCGACAAAAGGAACTTCGTGAATCGTCTCCGAATAAAAAAAGTAGAGATCCCCCGGTTCCAGACTGACCTGCACGCGCGCAATCCCCTCCTCCTCTGCGTACTCGCGAAACCGCCTCTCCTCCAGAGGGCGTTGAAACGCCGGCGACATAGGCGCCCTGTACAGGACCCCCTCGCCGCTATCCCCCCGATCCTCGCTATTCTGAAAACACAGCACACCCGCAAACTGATGTCTGAACCGGGAAACCGTGAAATTATAGCGCTTGGACCGCTTCGACACGGAATCGTAATGCGGGTAATGCCCCACACCCTCGTGATAAGTTCTAAAAATAGAGGGACCGTAAAGACGACCATCAACGCTCCGAGCCGTCATAACCCGCTTATCCGGAAGCATCCTGGCAAGCGCATCGTACAGCGTCTTCACGGGATCCTCATACCCGTCAAACAAATACGAAAAAAGATCGTGCGTCTGGCGAGAATGTTCGTAAAAAGCATCTGGATCATTCCCGTGGTGCCCCAGACTCGTACCAATATCAACCCGGCGGGGACTACCATCACCCACCTTGCGCGGATCGTAGAGCAAACCGCGCTCGTAAAACCGCTCAATAAGAGCCGCACAGTGATCCGACGGAAACGCGCAACGCACGATAACAGCGGGAATCTCGCTCGCCATCATCGCATCGAACGGCCGCGGAACCTGCGCGAGAATCTCATCAACAGTACCCTCAACAGGGGACCAGACCGCTGTTTGAGACATCGCAATTTCTCCTAATCTAAAAACTCAAGCACTCTCATTCTGTCAATCCAGCGCTGGCGCCTCGGATTTCCGTGGACATTTGCCAGCCAGTGCGGCGGATGGATCGGCTCTGCAGGGCGATCGAATCTGACCGCAGTATCCGCATTCGACCTCCCCTGCTCCCGCGTCACGCGCTCTTCCTCAGCAGTCCTGGGATTATTGTAATAGACAAGCGTACACATCCGGCGATCAACACCACCACCAAGACTCGCATGCCAGAGCCGCAGGTCAAAAGCCACCACATCTCCCGGCTCTGACGCACACACAAAAGCCGGCACCTCGTCGAGATCCAGGCGAGACGCTTCTCGCGCCTGTCGCAACTCATCGTGAAAAGGGCATATATGTGACCCCGGCAGAACGCGCAGCGCGCCACTTTGTGCATCCACTGGCTTGAGATAAAAAGCGAACTTAACGCCATACTGGTGAGGACTCCGCGTATCCGGATGCCACTGCGTATCGCCTACATAGCGATTGGCATCGCAAGCCACGCCAAACACATCCTCCCCGTAGAGTTGTTCTGCCACCCTGCAAAACCTGAGATCTTCCAGCAAACCCGCAAAAAAGGGCGTATCCGGTCCCAGCATAGGCACCCAATGCCGACGCGTACCGTCAAAAGGCGCGTGTCGATACGCCGCTGTCAGAGCATGCTCGAACTCCTCGTTAATCGTCTTCAACTCGTCCTGATCAAACACCTGCCGAAAAATCAGAAATCCGAACGTCTTGAAATAATGAACCTCTTGCTCCGTCAGCATAAGCCCTCCAGTCTTGTTCTAAGACACAGAACTCAAAGGCTCTGAAATCGCGGCGATCTTCTCCTCATCCAATTCCATACCCAACCCTGGACCTTCTGGCAAAATCACGTAACCCTTCTCGTATTGTATGCGCTCCTTAACCACATCGCTCTCGTAAAGCAACCCACCTGTTGGATCGCCCGGATAATCGAGATTCTCCACCACAGAACCAAACGTCGCCTGAGCCGCCACGCCAATAGACAACTCCTGCGTCGTACCCACCAGACACGACAGACCAGCCGCATCGGCCACCTGCGCGATATGCAGCGCATTTGTAAACCCCCCCGCACCCGACAAACTGATATTGAAAATATCGACATACCGGTGTCGGGCAAACTGATAGGCCTGATCCAGTGAACTGACGTGCTCACTAATCGGCAAATCAATTCGCTTTCGCACCTCGTATTGACCCTCCAGATCTCTCCGGTCAGAAACGGATTCCAGATGAAAAGGCCTGTAGTACCTCAACAAAACATCCAGTGCCTGCACAACCCGTTTCCACTTGTGCGCGCCGCTAAAATCGAGCGACTTCAAAACGAACTGATCGCCCCAGGACGACTTCACCCCATCCAAAAAAATCTCATCCGCCTCCACATTGCCGCCGTGATACAGCCGAAACAGATCCTGTCCCTCCTTCATCCGGCGATTGACCCGCGCGATATTCGCCTCGGCATCTTCCCTGGAATAATTCCTGAAAATCGGATAACACACGCGCCACTTATCCCTCAGCGCCCCGCCAAACACACCCGCAACCGACTGCCCCTGAATCTTGCCGACCAAATCGAAAAGACCGATCTCAAACCCCGCTCGAATCGCCCCACCCATTCGGAACCGGGACCTCGCTTCAATGGTAATCGTGCGCCACGCCAGCGGATCCTTTCCCACGAGCAACGACTCGTAGGCACCCTTGACATCATTGAGATCGTACATAACACTCCAGTCGTTCACATCGGACATCTCCCCCAAACCGATCAATCCCTCATCAGTGTGAATGCGAACAATAACGTGACGGGATAAATGTCCAGTCTCACGTCTCGACGCAACGGGGGTCAAATCAACACTCGTGATCTTCATAACAGTTCCTCCTCTGGTCAATGCCAAGTAGGGGGTGTACAACTCCGCCAAAGGTCATCCACATGACGCATAAATCGCGCTCTTACTGCGGTGTTCTAACCTCAAACTAACGCATTTTTTTGGCAATATCAAGTATTACTGAGGACTGGGGACTGGATAACAGGCAAAATCTCTGGATCGCGGCTCAAAATCATGCCGCGATGACAGCGAATGGGGGGCTAACCGCCGACCACTTCAGTACTTTCGCGCCAGCGGATCTGCACCCAGAATATTGGGATGGGCAATTGCATCGCGGAGGGCTGTATAGAGAGGATGGAGACACTCGACATTTTGCGCGAGGGATCGTATCACAAAAAGATCGGGCCTCGGGGAAGCAAAGGAAAGCAAAAGAGAATCCTGCGAGAATTTCAACAAAGGAACGAGCGTTTGGGAAAAATTCTCCACCAAATATTTAAAACGTGCGGAATCACCCGCAACAAAAATATTAAAAACAACACCATAAGCCCCAAACGCTCCCGTATATACTGGCGACAACGTCCCCGGCTCGGAATAATAGCACTCCACCAGAACCGGGCGATCAGCCGTATGCACAGTAATATCAGACCGGTAACTCTTATACCCAAAAGACTCGCCAAAAGCCACGCGACCAGCCGTATGACCATCGGCGAGAACCAGACACGAATCAGGCACCAGATGCCACGTCTGCTCCTGCTCAAAAACACTTCGCGAGTATGGAACAACTGGATCGGGCAAAACAACGGCGAGGCCCCCGGCTTCCACCTCACCGATAGTTATTTGCTTACACGGAACACCATTGGGACTCTTATAAACTTTGGTAAACGCCTGAGTCCCCAGATAAAGAGTTGCCCCTTCGCCACAGCGCACGCGCAGCATCGTCGCATCCCCTTCCACCATACCGCCCCCATAACTGGAAAGCACAACAGCGCAATAATCGCCCTGCGCGGCGGGATTGAGCAACTTCAAAGGCGCTACTGAGCGACAGGCAGTCAGAACAGAACGGGAGCCATTGCGGGTCACTTCAATTTGGGAAGGGAGCATCATCGCGTTTGAAGTGACAGAACAGACCTGTGCGCCTGGAGAACATACTCGATAATCTCGTCGAGCCCAGACCCGTGTTTGAGACAGGCAAAAAGCGTGGGACCATCGCCGCGCATCCTTTTTGCATCTCGCGCCATAACACCCAAATCTGCGCCAACCAGACCGGCCAGATCGGTCTTATTGATAACCAGCAAATCCGATTGCGTAATCCCCGGACCCCCTTTTCGGGGAATCTTGTCCCCAGCGGACACATCAATCACATAAATCGCGTAATCAACCAACTCCTTGCTAAAATGCGCCGCCAGATTATCGCCGCCACTCTCCACAAAAAGCAAATCAATATCGCATCCAAAGCGAATCATCAAATCCTCAAGCGCATTCAAATTGAGCGAAATATCCTCCCGAATAGCTGCATGCGGGCATCCGCCCGTCTCAACCCCAATAATGCGATCGGCCTCGAGCGCCTTGTGACGCAAAAGAAACTCGGCATCCTCGCGCGTAAAAATATCATTCGTAACCACACCGAGACTGAAACGATCGCGCAGCGCTTCGCACAACACGCGAACAAGCGCCGTCTTCCCCGTCCCCACCGGACCGCCAACCCCCACGGTAAACGCCCGCTGAGAAAAATCGCGATCGCAGAGAACCGACTCGCGCAAAGTAAAGTCACCCGGAGAATCAAAAGGCTCGTGAGAATGATCGTGGTCGTGATGGTGATGATGATCGTGCATAGCAAATCCTCTAACTCTGAAACAACCGCGAATACAGATACTCGTGCATACCCTGTGCAATATCCCACTGGGGCGCACAGCGCGTCGCACGCGTATAATCTACCTGCGCGACAGAAGTCACAGCATTAATCGCCGTCTTGTGATGATGTTTTTGCAACCGCGCAGCTTCGAGAGGACCAATCTGCCCCAGACGCACAGCCGCACTGATCTGATCGCGCAAAAACTGATACATAAAAATCCGACACGTCTGCCCGCGTTTAAGCCCCGCAATCCGGAAAGTCGTACCAAAAACAATCGTATAATGAGCCGGCACAGGTTGTGCAAGCAACGTCTCGTGCAACTGCGCCATCGCATCGGAAAAATACAAATCGCGCATCAGCCGCAACAAATTGCGCCCTTGCACCTCACTGCCGCGGACAATCGCCGGTGCCGTGAGCATCGCGTCGTACGCGAGCAGCATATCCGTCAAATTAGCGGGAATCAAATCACCCTTAAAACACGTATTAATAAACGGAATCTCACCGTTTGCCGTCGCGTGAATCACCGTTTGAAGATACGCATCCAGATCATCAGAAGACCGCAACAACCCCATCTGTTTGGTGGCCTCCAGCCCATAGGAAAAAGCATATCCACCCGTAGGGAAATTGCTATCGGCAAGTGTGAGAAGATCGAATAGCATAATCAAAACAAATTATAAAGCTGTGCCAGGGGCAATTTCTCCGCCGCCTCGCAGGTAAGCAACTCGCCATTGACCGTAACGCTATAAGTCTCCGGATCAATGTGAATATCGGGAATAAAATCGTTGAGCTTCATATCCCTCTTCCCAATATCCCGACAATTGGACACCGCAACAACGCCCCTGGACAAATCATAAGACGCAACGGTCTCCAGCGAAACCCGGGAGACAAAAGCGAGAGACGTAGAACCCACGGCATTGCCATAAGCGCCGAACATCGGACGCGGATACACGGGTTGCGGCGTGGGAATCGAGGCATTTGGATCGCCCATCTGCGAATACGCAATGATGCCCCCCTTAATCACCATCTCGGGTTTTGCACCAAAAAAAGATGGCTTCCAGAGCACCAGATCCGCGAGCTTGCCCACCTCAACCGAACCGATATAATCGCTCAAACCATGAGCCGTCGCGGGATTAATCGTGTACTTGGCGATATACCGCTTCACACGCCCATTATCATTGCCCCGATCGCCACGCAGTGCACCGCGCTGCTCGCGCATCTTATGGGCGGTCTGCCAGGTGCGGCAGATAACCTCTCCCACGCGCCCCATCGCCTGGCTATCGGACGCGATAATCGACAGCGCCCCCATATCGTGCAAAATATCTTCTGCCGCAATCGTCTCCTGCCGGATACGGCTCTCGGCAAAAGCCACATCCTCGGGTATATTTTTATCCAGATGATGGCACACCATAAGCATATCCAGATGCTCGTCAATCGTATTCGCCGTAAAAGGCCGCGTGGGATTCGTAGAAGAAGGCAAAACATTCGCCTCGCCACAAAGACGCATAATATCCGGCGCATGTCCCCCACCCGCACCCTCGGTGTGATACGTGTGAATCGTGCGCCCCTTAAAAGCCGCACAACTCTGCTCCACAAAACCCGACTCATTGAGTGTATCCGTATGAATCGCCACCTGAACATCGTATTCATCTGCAACTGAAAGACAGGAATCAATAGCAGCAGGCGTCGTACCCCAGTCCTCGTGGAGCTTAAGCCCGCATGCACCCCCTTCAATCTGCTCAATAAGCCCTTGTGGAAGCGAAGAATTGCCCTTGCCCAAAAAACCAAAATTGAGGGGAAAAGCATCGCTCGACTCCAGCATCATGCGAATGTGGTGCGCCCCCGGTGTACACGTCGTAGCATTGGTACCCGTCGCCGGACCCGTACCGCCACCCAGCATAGTCGTAATACCCGAAGCAATCGCCTCCTCAACCTGCTGAGGACAGATAAAATGGACATGCACATCAAGCGCGCCAGCAGTGAGCACATGACCTTCGCCCGCAATAACCTCGGTCGTAACCCCCACGATGAGATCGGAATCAACACCCGACATAATATCGGGATTACCCGCCTTGCCAATACCGGCGACACGCCCGTCTTTAATCCCAACATCCGCTTTGTATATCCCCGTATAGTCAACCACAAGCGCATTGGTAATAACGAGATCCAGTGCCCTATCCTGCGACACACCCGTAGCCTGCCCCATGCCATCGCGCAGCACCTTACCCCCGCCAAACTTGCACTCATCGCCGTAAATCGTATAATCGCTCTCCACCTCAACGACGAGATGGGTATCGCCCAATTGAACGCGGTCTCCCGTCGTGGGACCGTACATACTGGCATAAGCGGTTCGATCAATCTGAGACATTTTGAATCCCCTTAAATCCACCATCCCCCGCCCTTTGCAAAGCCTCTGCCTTATTCTCATCAATCTGCCCCGAAATAAGGCCATTCCCCCCATAAACCGTGCGGTTGCCAGCAATAGCCACGAGATCAACCGTTCTACTTTCCCCCGGTTCAAAACGCACGGCAGTACCAGATGGAATATCGAGACGGAAGCCATAGGCTTTTTCGCGATCAAACGAAAGCGCTGGATTAACTTCAAAAAATGTATAATGCGACCCCACCTGTATCGGACGATCGCCGGTATTGGTCACAGAAAGGGAAATCGTCTCCCGGTCCGCATTGAGCGTAATCGGATCAACCGCCGTAGTCCCGGCACCCGGCGTATCAGAAACCGCATTATCCGGCGACCAGGGCGAGCAAACGCGCGCAAGCCCCGAACCGTACAACGCGAGATCAGAATCGCCTTCTGCGCGACAAATAGGATGGTGAACCGTCACGAGCTTCGTCCCATCGGGAAACGTACCCTCCACCTGCACCTCGTGAACCATATCCGGAACACCGGGCAAAACATCTTCCGTACCCAGCAACTGCTTGCCCTTATCCATAAGCGCGGCAACAAACTCGCCATCTCGGATAAACTCGAGAAGCTGTGCAGCGATAAGCGACACGGCTTCGGGATAATTGAGACGCAAGCCTCGGGCATACCGCTTCTGCGCGAGAAAACCCGCGTTGTGAAGCATCAATTTGTCAATTTCTTTAGGCGATAAATACATGGAAAATCCCTGCTTAAAACGTAAGATACTGCTTAATACTCTCGTCAGACAATTCATCCGCAGAACCGCACAACGCAATCGTTCCGCGATCCATCAAATAAAAATAATCGGCAATCTGTCGGGCAAAATCAAAGTATTGCTCCACCAGAATAATAGTGAGATTCCCTTTATCCTTCAGATGGATCAACACATTCTCGATATCGAGAATAATCGAAGGCTGAATACCTTCTGTAGGCTCGTCCAGAATGAGAATATCCGGATCGCCAACGAGCGCACGGGCAATGGCGAGTTGCTGTTGCTGTCCCCCACTGAGATTACCCCCCATACGATCTTGCATATCGGCCAACACGGGAAAAAGGTCGTAAATCAGATCCTCCGGCAGAGATGCAAGGCCATCTGTGCGCGCTTCCAAACCAATCTGCAAATTCTCATACACCGTCAACCTGGGAAAAATCTCGCGACCCTGCGGCACATAACTCAAACCCGCACGCGCCCGCAAATCCGGTGCCTGCCCCGTTATATTCACCCCATTCAACAGAATATCGCCTCCCCGAGGTTGCAACAAACCCATGATCGTCTTGATAAGCGTCGTCTTCCCAACGCCATTGCGCCCCATAACCGCCACAATAGCTCCCCTGGGAATATCCATATCAATATCGCGCAAAATGAGACTCTCACCGTAATAAACATCCAGACCTCGAACGGTAAGCGCGGTATCTGTGATCGTCGTCATCTCTATCCCACCCATTCAATGCTGCGCACTACCCAAATAACACTCAATAACCCGGGGATCATTTTGCACCTGATCCATCGGTCCCTCAACGAGCACCTTGCCCTCGTGGAGAACCGTGACAGTGCGGGCGATCTGTCTCACAAACTCCATATCGTGCTCAATAACAATAATCGCGTGATTCATCGTCAGGCGTTCGAGAAGCTCCCCCGTCTTAACCGTCTCTTCATCCGTCATACCAGCAGCGGGTTCATCAATCAAAAAAAGCTCGGGATCTTGCAAAATAACCATCGCAATCTCCAGCCACTGTTTTTGCCCGTGCGAAAGCGCATCGGCAACCGTATGCAGATGGTCAGCCAAACCCGTCTGCTCTGCAACAGCCTGGATGCGATCGCGATTCTTATCCGACAGACGCGAAACAAGCGAAAAGAGAACCGTGCGGTCAGTCTTGAGCGCCAGCATCAAATTCTCGTACACCGTAAGAGAAGTAAAAACAGACGGCGTTTGAAACTTCCGCCCAACACCCGCTTTGACAATCGCATCTTCGCTCATCTGCGTGAGATCGAACTTCTCAAAACGCGCACTACCGCGATCGGGTCTGGTCTTCCCACACAAAACATCGAGAAAAGTCGTCTTACCCGCACCATTTGGACCAATAACAACGCGCAATTCGCGGTCGTGCAGGACAAACTCATCTATGTCGAGCGCAACAAATCCATCGAAGGACACGCGCAAATTTTCAACAGTCAGCAGAACCGGATCAAAAATCATATCAATCCTGGCTTTCAGCGGCTACAGGTGCTGGGATGCGTATGGGCAAGAATCGCTTCAAACTACTTATCTTTATCTTAGACCGCAGACCAATGAGACCATCGGGAAAAAAGAGCACAACACCGATAAAAAGAAATCCCAAAAAATAGAGCCAGGTGCCGGGGAACGCACCCGTCAAAAAACTGTAGAGAAGATTCACAAGCACCGCGCCAATAATCGGTCCAATCAAAGTCCCCCGCCCGCCAACAGCAACCCATATCACCATCTCAATAGAAGCCTGCACATCCATCCGGCCCGGTGTAATAATCCCGGTCTGAGGCACATAGAGCAACCCACCCAGAGCACCGAACATACTGGCCATCACAAAAACAAATACCTTGTAGCTCATAACGCGATAGCCGATAAAACGCAACCGATGCTCACTATCGCGAACCGCAATAAGCACGCGACCAAGCTTGGATTTCACCACAAAGCGGCACAAAAAATAGGAAACAAAAAGCGTGACAAAAGCAATAACATAAAGACCGCGTTTGCTCGCCGGATCCGCCAGCTCAAAACCGAGCAACGTCTTAAAATCCGTCAGCCCATTGGTACCGCCGAGCATGGTTTCATTCCGCAAAAAAATGAGCCAGACCCCCAGGGCAAGCGCCTGCGTAATAATCGCAAAATAAACCCCCTGAAGCCGGCTGCGAAAAGCCAGAAACCCAAAAATAAGCGCAATAATCGCCGGAACCATAAGCGCCAGAATAAACGCAAATGTAAAAGTGTGAAAAGGCTCCCAAAAAATCGGCAATTGTTCCACGCGATTCCACACCATAAAATCGGGCAACGCACTCCCATAAACCCCTTGCGTACCCGTCTTGAGCAGCATGTGCATCCCAATCGCGTACCCACCCAAACAAAAAAAGAACGCCTGACACAGCGACAGAATACCCGTATATCCCCAGATCAGATCAATCCCCAGAGCGGCAATCGCAAAACAAAAATAACGACCCCAGAGATTCAATGTCGTATCAGAAAGCAACCCCATAGCATTGAGCACGGGCGCGGCAATGCCAAAAATCAGGAATACAATGATAGGACGGTAATAGGTCATAAGATAGCTCTCGCGTGCGAATCTACGAATCTACGAACCCCGCCCATCCTCCTAAGATCAGTGTGTATCGCCATTCGTCTATTCGTCTATTCGTCTATTCGCGTTTTCACTCGTCTCTCCCCTTCGCGGGAAAGATACCTGTGGGACGCAACTGTAAAAAGAGGATAATAAGACCCAAAATGAGAACCTTGGCATAAACGGCCTCGGCGAAAGGTTCAATAACCTTATTGGAAACGCCAATACCGAGACCCGCCACAATAGTCCCCAAAATTTTTCCAACACCGCCAACGACAACCACGAGAAAAGCATCGACAATATACGTCTGCCCCATATTCGGCACGACATTGCCAATAAGCGTCATAGCCCATCCCGCGATACCCGCGATACCCGTACCGATAAAAAACGCAATCGCATCAACGCGACGGGTGGGAACACCCATACAAGCACTCATCTCGCGATTTTGTGTAACCGCGCGCAACCGAAGGCCAAACCGGGTCTTAAAGAAAAACGCGACCAGACCAACCAGAATAACAGCCGTGAGACCTATGATAAAGATCCGGTTATACGGCAGCATAACCTGCGGTGCCAATTCAAAACCACCACTGAGAATCTGGGGCAGCTTGACAGCCGTGAGATCGCCAAAAATCGTACGCGCGAGTTGCACCAGAATAAGACCAATCCCCCATGTAGCCAGCAAACTCTCGAGCGGGCGATTGTAAAGACGGCGAATAACCAGAGACTCCACAAGCAAACCCATACTGCCAGCCGCGAGAAATGCAACCGGCAAAGACAACAAAAAAAACAGATCGATATACGCAGCGGGCAGGACAATCATACAAATATTCTGAACAATAAACGTAAAATAAGCCCCAACCATCATAAACTCGCCGTGCGCCATATTGATAATACCGATCTGCCCATAAATAACCGCCAAACCAAGCGCAATCAGAATCAAAATAGACCCCAGACTGAGACCAACAAAAGCCGTCTGGATCACCACCATAATCTGGTTAAATGTCTCCAACCCCTGAATCGCATTTCGTATCTCGCTTTGAACCGAGGGATCTGACTCGGCAATATTGCCACTGGCATCGGGTTCAACACGCGCGCGCAAAAAAGAAAGGACGAATGTATTATTGAGTTCACCCAGCGCTTTAGCCGCATTGAGACGAACTTCGGGACTGGGATGTGTGAGTTCGAGCTTGCCCAGAGCAACGCGGATCAGACTTTGAATACTGCTATCCGTCTCTTTTTCCAGAGCCTCTCGCAACATGGGGACCGCGCCCAGATCACCGCGATTGCCCAGCGTTTCTACAGCAATGCGGCGCTTGCCGGGATCTGGATGAAAAATTTCCATCTGCGTGAGATAGGGTTGGATAAACGAGCGGATGCGACGGTTGCTATCAATCTCTTCGAGATCGATCAGCGGAGCGATAAGGGGCTTGCCCTCGTCGTCCAAAATGGGATGGCGTTTGGGATAGGCGGTGTAGAGCGGGGCGAAGGTATCGCCATAATCGTCTTCTTGCATTTCGCCGATAATGACGAGCTCATTATTCTTCAGATAGAGTTCACCATTGAAAAGCGCGACCATCAGGGCATAATAAGCGACATCTTTTGCATCTGAAATAGCCCTGACAGCCGTTGTGATACTATCGCGGTTATTGCTAACAATGCGCCCGAGTTGCAACTGGTGATCCATCTGTGCATGGACGGAAGATGCGCCCAGAATGAAAACCAGCGCGCAGATAGAGCGCAAAAAATTGTGGCGTTTTATTTTCATGCGTTTAAGTCACCACCACAGCGAGAGACACCGCCCATCTATGAGAGAACCAGAGGAAAGCGGCATCCCTCTTTTGCGGTGTGCTTTTTCAAGTTAAAACGTAAAAATAGATTCAAAAGCAAACAGGGTTACTTCGGAATCAATATCGCGGCGCAATTCGGCCAACACACCCCAGTTATCGGTAATCGTATAACTGGGACTAAAGGTAATCTCCGTAAACTTTCCATCGGCATCTGTATCCAGACCGCTATAGCGCACAGTCGCACCGACCTTGTCGGACAAAGCCATATTACCCATTAAAATCCAGCCATAGCCACTATTGCCACTTTCCCCCCAGTTCGCCAGATAGTTGTATTCCGCAGCCAGTGTCACGGGACCCGTGGCATACATTCCCCAGGCATTGACGAGCGACTGTTCAAAACCACCCATATCTTCCCAGAGATACGCGACCTTCGCCGTAAATGCTTCAACAGGTGTAAAAGCAACCTGTGCTTCAAAACCCAGATCGTCAAAACTGGTATCGGTCCCATCCCACACGCTGGAGACAACAGAGCCAAAAAAGCCGACTTTGCCATTGCCAAAACCCACAGCAGCGCCATTTTGATAACCACCATAAACAAGCGTCGCGGAATAAGAGTACTGATACAAACCTGTGGGTTCTGCAGTCTCCCAACCCGAACAACTCAAAAATTTACCGCCCGTAATGCTAACGCCATTCGGCGCTTTGTAAGTCACAAAAGCCTGCTCGAGATCAACAGAGCCACCACTGAGGCTATTGATATCGGCCTGGGCTGACAGCCCGTGTCCATAATTGTAAATAAAGTCAACTTCAAACTGATCAAAAGACAGACTATTGGATTTGGTTGCCGTATCATACGTTGACGACATATCAAAAAATCCCGTAACCGTGAGGTTATCTGTAATTTTGATCTGAGCGAATGACGAAGTGGCGGAAAAAGCCAGCAGCGCGAGAAGCAGCAACAGTTTTTTCATTTTTTTCTCCTGTTTTGCGGGCGGAGCAATCCAGTTGCCCCGCCCAAATTTTTACTGACCGAGCATATAGGTTCCCATGTACTTGACATGATCGCAATCTTTGTCCGCACTCGTGATATCGTCCCAGGGATCGGGAGCGACGAGGCCATCGGTCTCATATACAATCTTGAATTGACCGTTCTTGCGGATCTCGCCAATCAGCACGGGCTTGTGCAAATGGTGATTCACCGGATCCATCATCACCGTACCCCCCGGACCGTCAAACTTGAGGCTGTAAAGCGCGGGACGCACGGCATCAACATCAAAAGAACCGGCTTTTTCTACTGCGGCTTTCCACAGATAAACCCCCACATAAGACCACACAATGGGATCGTCAGTAACGCGTTTGGCACCACCGGGCAACCCATTTGCCGCGCAATAATCCTTAAACTTCTTCACAAATGCGCGATTGTCCGCAGAGGAAATAGATTGGAAGTAATTCCAGGCAGCCAGATGACCGACGAGAAACTCCGTATCCATCGAACGCAACTCATCTTCAGCAACAGAAAACGCCATAATCGGGCACATCGCCGATGTGAGCCCCTGATTGGCAAATTCCTTGTAGAACGGAACATTGGAATCGCCATTAATAGTAGATAAAACAGCCGCATCGCCATTGGCGGCAAAGCGCTTGATCTTCTGAACTATGGTCTGATAGTCCTGATGGTGAAAAGGCGTATATTCTTCAACGATATTCTCTTCGGGCACACCCTTGTGCAGCAAGAAAGCGCGAAGAATCTTATTCGCAGTACGCGGGAAAACATAGTCCGTACCCAACAGATAAAACTTCTTATAACTACCCCCTTCTTCACTCATCAGATATTCAGCAGCGGGAATCAACTGCTGGTTGGGCGTAGCACCGGTATAAATAATATTGCGAGAACACTCCTCCCCTTCGTATTGAACCGGATAAAAGAGCAAACCATTGCTCTCTTCAAAAACCGGCAAAACAGACTTGCGCGAAACCGAAGTCCAGCAACCAAAAGTCACAGCGACATTCTCTTCCCGAAGCAGCATTTTGGCTTTCTCGGCAAACAGATCCCAATCCGATGCCGGATCGACAACCACGGGTTCAATCTTCTTCCCCAGCACGCCGCCACTGGCATTGATCTCTCCAACAGCCATAAGCACGACATCCCGCAGTGAAACCTCAGAGATAGCCATAGTCCCGCTCAGAGAGTGCAACACGCCGAGTTTAACTGTTTCTTCTGCCTGAGCAGAAAGACCTGTAGTGCACAGCAGTGCAGCGGCAAACAAAATATTCAAAAACTTTTTCATACGTATGATACCTCCATCCATTGTGTGGTTTGTGATACATCGAAAAAACAAAATCTTCTTAACGAATAGGTTAGCCTACAAAAAGCCTCCTTTCAACAAAGTAATACCCGATGTGCATATAAAACTTTACCCCGCCGCAATACCCGATGATCGCGACGGGGTAAAAACTACATTCAAATTATTTCAAAAAGATTAAACAGATATAAACTCGGTGTTTCTTGAATTTTTTTATTTTATAGCTCCGTTGGGCCGTGCCCTAAATACTCCACCAAAACGGGGTAACTCCAAACAAGTGTCAGTGCGAGAACTATGCTTCCACGCCACTTCATTTTGCCACCTCCAGTTTTCAGGGCGTTGCTGACCATATGGATGACCAATGAGCGGGTATATGGTCGTTGCTGATGTCCACGTCATGCCAATCGAGGATCAGCTTGTGCCACTCTGGTTTCGCCAGAGCCAATCCGTACACGGTCACGTCCGGGTTGCGCTCCAGAATCGCAGTAGCGGCCAGAGACAGCGTCTTTCCCGTAGCCACAAAGTCATCTACGATGAAGACCGTATCGGCATCCACAGAAGCGGAACGGTAGCCGGCATGCTCCACCAGCAAGGAACGAAATTCAGGATACAGTCCTCCTCTCCCCGTGGGCAGATGGACTTCCTTCTGTAACAGCCCCGGCTCGTACCTGCATGCGCCAGCGCAGCGACGCGCAAGCATCGCCAGCAATCCCTCTATATCCGCGATTTTCTCTGAGGAGCGCAGAGCGGGAGCGAAAACCGTCCTGATGGGGTCCAGCCCCAGGCCCTGAACAAGAATACCTGCAGCGTGCGCCATAAGCCTTGCTCCGCCTTCGGTCGAGGCATCGTCAGGATCGAATTTGAACTTCGTAAACCGGGTGCTCCACATGTCCTCGGGTCGATCTTCGAAGCGGTATCCCACAGTGAAAGCAGCCGACACACCGTCGCTAAACGTCAGCGTATCGTATCGAAGCAGGTTGTGGAAAATGCTGGGAAAAACGGACATTAAGGGTGGCCCTCCAGGCGCTGGTCGATGTAGTAGGACAGATGACTGATTTCTCGCGACAGAAACACGCCTACGGCGAGCACCTATCCAGAAGTCAGAAAATCTTGAAGTTCCACTATATACCCCCTGCTATGGATGGCACGATGTTCACTCTATCGCCGTCTTTTAGACGGACCCCTTCGTCTTTCATGAATCGGATATCCTCGTCATTGACGAAGATGTTGATATATCCCCGAATCTCTCCATTCTCGAACAGCTTGTCCTTGATACCAGCGTAGTCGTTTTCGAGGCTGTCGATAAGCTCTTCTACGGAGGTTACATCGGCGACCTCTACTGTGGCCTGGTTGTTCGTCAGCTTCTGAAGTGGGAGAGGTATATGTACGGTTACTGTCATTTTGTAATCCCTTCCAACGGTTGTGAGAATGGATATCGATTTAGAGCGTGCAGGATAATTTCCTCAGCGTGTGCAGGACACTTTCGACGGGCTCGAACCCGTTGATCTCGACGGCAAGAGAAGGATCGGGACAGATTCGCCGGTAGCGATTGAGCCAGATTGCAGACATACCGCATCCAATGGCTCCCAGAACGTCATTCTCCCATGAATCCCCTATCATCGTCGCTTTCTGCACTCCGAGTTCAGCAAGAGCGTAGTGGAAGATCGCCGGGTCCGGCTTTACTGCCCCTACCTCCTCCGATATCGCCAGGGCGTCGAGGGGAAAAAGGTCGAATAGCTCCAGTTTGTATCGCTGAAGTGGACAGCCGTTGGTGACGACACCGATCTTTGCCCATCCCCGCAGGGCGTCGAACAATTCCTCGACCCCCGGAACAAGCCTCGGATTGGATTGCTGCGCTTGCGCGTAAGCATCTGCTGCCTCGGCCACCCTGCTTGCTTCTATGTCGTAGCGCCTGCAAATGCCGCGTATGTGTACACGGCCCGCTTCCTCAGCCGATAGGCTGTCATCGAGAATGCGGGGGTAGGTAGCGTTCAACTCCTCGTCATGGGCGAGTTCCAATTCTCCCAGCGAAACCTGCTTCAGATCAGGCAGTATCTCCTGAACGGCGCGCAGCCCATGGCGGCGAGAGTATTGGAGGTCGATCAGCGTGTCATCGAGATCGAACAGAACGGCAGTGCTCATCAATCCTTTCCCTTCCTTTCCTGATATTACTTCTTAACTGATGTTACGCAGTCATGCAAAAATTGGCTTTGATAAGAAGAAATTCTTTGCAATATAATACAAATGTTTGTAGAAACTGATATAGAAATTAAAAATAATAGCTGAACGGGTACAGATTCTGCCAGACAGACCCCGTTGCCCCAAATGCACAACGTTAAACCACATCGTGTGTAAATGATTTTTCGTGCTGTATGAGCACCGCGTAACGTCAGTTCTTAAATCAAATTGCTACATAATCCCCTTCCGTTTGCAACAGCCGAATTGCGTGGCGGAGCATCTCCATAAACTGGTCACTTATAATACTGAAATTGGTCTCTAAAGTCACCAACCTTTCACCTGCATTCGGGATTCACTCCTGTTTGGCTAACTGCTTCAACATCAATGATGGCAATACTCACGACAACACTCACACGCCTGTCCTTTCCATCGCTCACAACCACTACATTGGTTTAGAGGGGCGACAGAAGTATCCCTGAACTATCTGTCGCCCCCTGGCCGGGCTGTGAAATGGGAAAGGTTTGCCCGGCGCGCTCATAAATCCCTACTCGGAATTTCCCTACGCTAACTTTCCCTATATGTGGATAGTATAGAAAAATGATCTGCATCCACCCACAGACTGTAGGTGAGAGAATCACCATCAGTACTCGTCGCTGAGATAGCATCCTGTTCGTCTTTCTCACAGTCAGTTTAATCGTCGTGTGCATCATTCGCCGAAGCTCTCCACAAAAATCAGAAAATCGGGTACCCCAATCTCACCATTGCCATCCAGATCGTATTTTGCATCATAATGCGCCTGGCCTTCTCGAGAACCAAATGCCTCCACAAAGAGCAAAAAGTCAGAGATACCAACGATCCCATTGCCGTCAAAGTCCGAAGAAGGCGGAGTAGCCTTGCCCAGGACAATATTCAGATCCACGGGTAGTACCTCGGCGTATTCCTCTCCCACAACGCTCACCCGCATCAGGCGTATATCTGTGCCTGAAAATGTCTCTGTAGTGCGAAAGCGAATCGTGCCCATCAGACTGCCATCAACCACTGGATTTTCTTTCGACAACGTCATCCCTATACTCACAAAATCCCTTCCGGGGAGGGCCGAGGTACCAGATACACTACCCCTGCTAAATCCCTCATAAACTACCTGCGTCGCATCGTATTCAAAGCGCAGTGAAAAATTATCTATCGCTTGAAAATACCTACCGAAAATCTGGATAGAGAAAACCCGACCGGGAAAAACATCGAGAGAGGACAGGGACTGATCCGCTTCAGCATCATCCACATCCAGAGAAACGGACGGCGTGGCCGTCTTACCAATACCCACGGGTGACCAGTCGCCATCGCCTGTCGCATTGCTTCCCCGCACCTGTACCACGTATGCGGTATTGGGCCTTAGCCCAGTGATAGTCGCGCTCGTCCCGGTCACATCCTGCGGACCGTCCGTAAAGACCAGAATATCGCCCTGTCGGTAGCGCAAATCATAGCCCATAATCGCCGTGGGAAGCGCCTCCCAATTCACCGTCACACTGATCGCCGATGACCCCGTCACCACCGGCGCATCAGGTGCCCAGGGTAGCGGCTGGCCAAAATACGCTTCAGATAGTGCAAAAGCATCCTCGCCAACCTGGACGCCGATGATACGGGCAGGGATATCATCTACAGGTGGATGGATGCCGCCCCAAAGACGCGAGAGAGAACTCTGATCCGAGGCGTCCTGGTACGTAGCCCATTGCAGCACCACATCCACACTGGGACCTTCTTCAAAAACGAGAAAGCGATTGCGCCGGATGCGAAACTCGCCCATTCCCCCTGGAAAAAAGGGATCGCCGGTGAGCAGGGTCAAAACCCTGGCAGCGGCATTGGAGAAGACCGAATGCCCCGAGACATAACCGGCAAAAGGCGGAGTCACAAAATTGGACCGCTGATACGGCCACCAGTTCTCTGCCAATATCCAGCCCACGCCAGCGATATCAGTCGCCGTATCCGTAACATAATCCGGCCCGCGCCAGGCCTTCAATTTGATTTTGCCAATATGCTCGCCGTATGTACCAGCGAGGGGATCGCCAGCTTTGACCAACTCGATATAGCCATCCACAAGCGGCAGACCAGCCGGGTCATAGCGCGGTAAGTCCGGATCGCTGCTCTGACCGCGGTCAGCCATCCAGCGAACGGCTGAAATGGGACGGACATAATCGTACCAGGACTTTATACTCCACGCACTCACTGCGGCATCGTGCATGGCACCCCCCAGGGATAAGTATGCCTTCACATCCCATTCCAGATCGTCGAGAATCGGCCCCTGTCCCTTGAAACGCTTCTCAAAAAGCGAATGGTCACTGACATAGTTGAGGATGCTGAACCAATGGCCCGGTGGTGTCTCGGTATCTGGACCGTCAGCCCAAAATTCAGCCAGCACCCGGGCGTAGTCGGCACGCGGCACCCACTGGTCTTCATAGGGCTGCCCGGTATGGGGATTAACCGGATGGCCCTGGCTGGCATCACCGCCATCGAAAAAGTTGTAGAACGCCTTGTACTCGCTCAAGGTCTGGGGCAATGCTGGCGCATTGCCGATAGCACCGGGCGAAATATTCCACAGAACGCCATCAGCCGGGTCGAGATGGGACGACCACAGCGCGACCAGAGCAAAGCCCCATTGATACTCTTCGGATGCCATTCTCTGTCCAGCGCGTTCACTGTTTTGTTGTTGGAAGTCTATACAGGGCGGGGGGCCCGGATCGTGGAAAACCGGATAGTTGTCACCATCCCGTTGGTACATCGTCATGTCCTCTTCGCCGAGGGCAAAGGGCATCATGGAACCCCATTCTGGCGTGAGAAACTCGTCGTATTCTCCAACGATGAGAGGCTGCCAGAAATTGGGATCAATAAGACCGTTATGCCCCGGCAGGGATGGGTTTAAAGGCGGATTGAGCGGCGTGTAGTAGCGGATGCGGTAAGCGCCTTGTTCATTGGCACCGTCCTGCAAACCGAACTGAATCAATTGCCGGGCGATATAGTTGCCCAGAGCCGCGGGGTTGCCGCTGGCATAGTCTGTGGAGGTGAAATTCGGATCGTATCCCAGTTGTGCCATAAGCGTGCCGATGCGGTTGAACGTCGTTCTCGCGCCGGGTGAATAGGCAAAGCGGTGTTCTATAAGGCGGTAAGCCGCATAGCTCATGGCCTGATGGCGAGCTTCTTCTACGTCATCGGGGCGGGGCACACCGGTAAAGGGAACGGTAAAACCATTGACAGTTTTGCCCAGCAGATAAGTCTGCTCGGGTCCATCGCCATACACCGCCCATGCATCGTACACTGCTATGCTGGTGTGGAAAAGATTGCGAGCCTGGATTGTGGGAAAAGCTTTATCATTGCTAATCGCCGTCAAAAGGGCATCGTTCCACTGCCGCGCCACCGAGTGCTGGGCAAGAACTGGAGAGGCGGATAGCACGAAAAATGAGCAAAGCGCACAGATGAAAAGCTTTTTATACATATTATCTCCTTCCGAGATTGTATTGATGGATTAACTGGCATGCCACTGCAACCCATCTATAAAAAGCAATATCCGTGCCAACTATAATTATTTATCTAACATGTTGATTTTATTGAAGATTTTAAATTTCTCTAAATTTCATAATTTTTACGATATAAAGTAAAAAACAGCTATAATGATGCATAAGATTTTTTATTTCAACAGGTTATATAAAAATAGCGATATATCGTCTTTTTACGATATATCGCTATTCAAGAATGATTGATACACTATTTAGGGACGCTTAATACGCAGTTTTTTGATTTTGCTATACAGAGTAGTAGGCGGTAATCCCAGCAGAATTGCTGCGCCCCGAGGACCGCTTACCCGCCAGTCGGTGATTTTGAGTACTTTGAGGATATAGCGGCGTTCAAAATCCTCCAAAGGCACGACTTCTCGGTCTTGATCTATAGTATTAATCTCAAGGTCAAGAGCGATACCTTCGCGTCGAGAACCATACAGTCCCAGATCACTCACTTTAATTTGAGATCCGTGACACGCAATTACAGCACGCTGTATCGTATGCTCCAGTTCCCGCACATTCCCAGGCCAATCGCAGGTTTGTAGTACCTCTATAACCTCTGGTATCAAGGCACCGATTTGTTTGCCTATATGCGCTGCCATGCGATTCTTGAAAAACTCGGCAAGGCCTGGGATATCCTCCGTCCGCTCGCGCAACGGCGGCAAATACATCGGAAAGGCATTGAGACGATAATAGAGATCCTCCCGAAAATCACCTTCATTGACCATATCCTTCAAGTCGCGATTGGTCGCTGCCATAATCCGCGTCTGCGACTTCAGCGTCTGAGTGCCCCCAACGCGCTCAAACGTACCCTCTTCCAACAAGCGCAACATCCTGGCCTGTGTTTCCGGGGTCATATC
>JAPOXY010000123.1 GCA_026706845.1 Gemmatimonadota bacterium | reverse complement strand
AAGCGCGGCAAGATCTGGATCTATTAAAACGGCTGGGACAGCGCGCCGTGCGTTTCTTACAAGTATCGCGGCGACATGTAGCGTGAGGATATTATGCCCTTTTCGGAACAATATCAAAAAGATGGTTTTTGCGTTATTTATGAATCCTGAGGAGTATCCATGAGCAACCTATATCTCGGGCTTGACGCCAGCACGCAGAGCTTGAGTGCTATTATCATAGACATCGACACCCGCAAAGTCGTGTACGATGTTTCACTGAACTACGACGAAACGCTACCGCATTATGGCACTCAAAATGGCGTCCTCGATCATCCCGACCCCAAAATTGTTCACTCGCCACCTCTCATGTGGGCCGAAGCCCTCGATGTGCTTTTTGACAAAATGAAAACCGAGGGCATAACCCTCGGCAATATCCGGGCCATCTCTGGCTCGGGGCAACAACACGGCTCTGTTTATCTCAAAACTGTGGATATCTTATCCAATCTCAATCCATCAAAATCCCTCGTAGAAAACCTCAGCGGTATATTCTCTCGCGACACATCTCCCATCTGGATGGATTCCTCTACCCGCGCCGAATGCGATGAAATTTGCGACGCCCTCGGAGGTCTTCAAGCCACAGCCAGCGCCACGGGATCTACCACCTTTGAGCGCTTCACAGGGCCACAGATTCGCAAATTCTACAAAACACAACCCGATGCTTATAACAACACCGCACACATCATGCTTGTCAGTTCCTTCATGGCCTCTCTGATCGCGGGCAAAGTAGCCCCCATCGATCACGGCGATGGCGCAGGCATGAATTTGATGGACATTCAGACCCGAACCTATCATGCTGCCGCGCTCGACGCCACAGCCCCCGGTCTATCCCATCGTCTGCCTCCACTTGCAGAATCCCGCGCAATTATCGGCACTGTGAACCCTTACTTTGTCGATAAATACGGCGTCAATCCCAATGCACAGGCGCTCGTCTGGTCGGGTGACAATCCCAACAGCGTCATCGGCCTCGGTCTCATCCGCGAGGGCCTCGTCGCCATCTCACTCGGCACCAGCGACACCTACTTTGGCACAATGAAAAATTGCCAGACCGATCCACGCGGCGAAGGTCACGTCTTTGTCTCACCCACTGGCGACTACATGACCCTCATCTGTTTCAAAAACGGCTCCCTCGCCCGCGAAGCCGTACGCCAATCTCATGGTCTGGACTGGAATGGTTTTTCCCATGCACTCCAATCCACCCCCCCGGGCAATAATGGAAAAATCCTGCTTCCCTATTTTGAACCCGAAATCGTACCCAATGTCCTCAATCCCGGCGTACACCGCTTTGACCTCCACGAACAGGACGCCGCTGGCAATTGCCGCGCGGTTGTCGAGGCACAAATGATGTCCATGCGCAGTCACTCAGAATGGATGGGCGTGCGTCCATCAGCCATCTACGTCACAGGCGGGGCATCGGTCAATCCCGAAATCCTTCAAATCATGGCCGACGTGCAAAACTGCCCCATTCACCAATTTGAAGTCACCAACAGCGCAGCCCTCGGCGCAGCCCTCCGCGCAGCGCACGCGCACCTCAACACCACCTGGGAAGACATCAGCAAGGGCATCGCCGAACCCATATCCGGCTCCGCCGTCAAGCCCACCAACACCGAAGTGTATGACGAACTGGTTAAAAAATACGCCGAATGCGAGCAAATCGCGCTCGGCATATAATCCTCAATACGCCTCAGTTTTCAAGGTCCCCGCGTTCTTTTCATCGACAAAAGCGCGATAGGTGTGTGGTCGTCGCTGCATCCAGTTGATCCCGCGAAAGCACCCGCGACTCTTTGGACTGAATCCATCCACGAGATTCACCTCTGCGGTCACAAACCGCTCACTGCCATCATTCCATGCCAGCACATGCCCGGTGCGATCAATAATACAACTGCCCTCCGCGCGATTTACCGCCACCACCATACACAACTGATTGTCCAGCGCCCGAGTCTGCATAATCCCGCGAAAGCGTTCGGGATCCCACGTATGATCTTCTGGATGCCACGCGCGGTGATCGCCCATAATTGGCAACAACAAAAAGTCCGCGCCATTTAACCCGATCATCCGCGACGACTCAGCCGCCGAAGAATCCATACAAATATTGCACCCAATCCGTCCAATATCCGTATCAAATACAGGAAAATCATCACCCGGCAAAATACCCGAATCCATCTCGCCACCCACCGCCAGATGCACCTTGCGATATTTGCCATCCACGCCGCCATCGGGCGCGAACAACACGGCTGTATTGTGAACGGCATCGCCATCTCGTTCAATCACACCCAACAGCACATATACGCCATAATCGCGCGCAACATCCGCAAACGGCTCCGCCTCGGGTCCCGGCACGGGCACTGCCAGTTCCAATGGACTCCCTTTAATCCCGTATTGCAATGCGATCTCGGGCAACACAATCAAATCGGGTTTTTCTTTTTCACATATCTCCCGGCACAAAGGCAAATAAAGATCGACATTGTCCTGAATTGACTCAAACCGCCGGTCGCGGTCTGTTCGCCGTCCCGTCGCGACACAAATTTTCACGGGTTTGTATGATTCTGCCACATCTGTCGCGATCACTCTGGGCAATTGCCATTCGGATGATCCCACAACCGACCAGCGAAACGTATAGCGCACAGTCAAGTGTTCGGCATCTTCCGGAGCAGTGAGACGCCGCGAAAATTGCACGGTATCGCCGTTCCACTCGGGAAGGAGATAATCCCAGGACAAAACTTCGCCGCGCCGCCCACTGTCCCGATCCAGGTGGCCCCAATACGCCTCACAGCGCAACACATCGCGTGCCGTATCCACATCTTGAAACTGCGACTGGGCAACGATCTCATATATCTTGCCGGCCTCCACACCCGAATACGCGATCTGCCATCCGCCAATACAGGTGCGCGTCCCATTTGCGGCAATTGCCAGCGTATCCCCACTGCGCTCTGTCAACGGCGCGGCGGTCGGATGCGGCGCCCAGGGTTCAATAGACTCAAGCTGTAAATCTGACATGGTCTCCTCCCTTAATTTTCATTTTGCACGATTTTCTTAATCTGCGAATAGGATGCTGTTGCAATCAACTCCTGTGTCTCGGGCAACAATCGCTCGACAATTTCATCGGGAAATTCATTTAGCGGCATCACAAACTGCGGCATGTACCGCAGTGTCAAAAATCTTCGGTCTCGATCCCTCGGCTTCCAACTCAGCGCACCGTGTGTCACCATCTCTGAAATCATCACCACATCGCCCGCTTTGGGAAGCACGTTTAACACCCCTGGCGGAACATCATAGGAAACATAATCCGGATTATACCCACCTTCGGGCGTCCGGCTGCCCGGATAAAAAAACCCCTCTGGCCGATCAAACGCGCTCTTGTGTGAACCCGGCAAAATAATCAAACCACCATCGCCTTCATACACATCTGTCAAATAAAAAAACACCACCAGATGATCGCACAGGCATTTTCCGTCCCGAGCCAGATAGTACGGTGCTTCAGGTCCTTTGCTGGGACTCTCCCGCGCCGAATGCAGGGGATGAAATTCGTGCGTGTGATTATTCACCATCAAATTGCCACTCGTCAAACGCGGGCGATCATTCATCAGCGCTTTCACAATCGGCCACACTTTGGGATGTTGCGTCAAAGCCTCCAGTACGCGGTCAAACGCAAAACCGTAAAGGTGCCAGATAAAATGATTTCGCAAGCGATTTACGTGAAAACCTGGCGGCAAATCCTCATCCGACACTTGCATATACCGATCAGCCGCTGCTTGCGCTTGTGCCAACGCATCTCCTGTCACCACGCCCTCTAAGTGCAAATATCCCGTCAAATCGAAGAAATACTTTTGCTCTGGCGTCATATCGAGTCTCCATTACTGTAACTTCAAACTATTGTTCAACCCAGTGACGGTACAAAGGCTTCACATCTTCCGGCAACCCGTCGTACACCTCCTTTTGCAATGGTATAGATTCGTAATTCTTGCCACCTGTCTCCACCACCATCATCTCGTGCTCGGGTTTGCCAATATGCGACGGATTCAAATTCAACCACCACGGGGCATAGCGCACAATCAAAGCCACGCGCGGTTGGTCACTCTGATTTGATGCCACTGCATGCCACAATCGACTATCGTAAATCAGCACACTGCCCGCTGCGCCCTTCACCTGCATCTCGGAGGGATACGGCGCATCCTGATCCACATCGTCCATCCCACCTGCCGCCGGATTATCGAGCCATCGATGACTGCCCGGCACGAGAAATGTCCCGCCATTTTTCTCATTAAACGCCGTCAACATCCAGATAGACGACAAATGCAATAACGCATCGGGATACGGCGCAGGAACATGAGACGCATTGGTCGCATTATACGGCCAATCCGCGTGCCAGTACCCCCTATCATTGCCCGGATAATTGATCACACAATCCGTGCAAGAAACGCGCGCATAAGGTCCAAACAGCGCATCCACCACATCCATCATCTTTCGACTTGCCAGATAAGGTGCGAAAATCTGCGTCTCATTAATCACCTGCCGCAAACTCGCCACACCTTCTGCGCCAACGCGATGTCCCCGCGCCCGGGTTGCTGCCAGTGCCGCCTCTGACTCTGCGTGTTTTTGCGCCTGTGCTGCCACTATGGCTTGCCGCACGGTATCCACCTCATCTTCGGGAATCACATTTTTAACCACGTAAAACCCATCGCGCTTGAGTTTTTCGAGAATACGAGAAATCGACATCATTTACACCCTCCAGAATGTTATTCCGCAATCCTGTTGCAAAAAAGATACACATGTCGTATTGTTTCACACAACGCATATCGGGTTTCAGACATTAGATATACGCACAACTTCTTATTTTTTCAAATTTTATTTTTATCTAAGAAAGACCACAAGACACGGGCACGGATTTTGCATAATTATATCTAAAAATTCAAAAACCACAAGAGTGCTGCCATTATGTACAAATATCTCATCCTGCTCTGCCTATTTGCCACCCCTGCCCTGGGACAAATTGGGCATGAAATAGAAAAGATTGAAGTGCGCGGCAATGAAAAAACCCGTGTTGAAATCATTCGCCAGGTCTTACCCATAAAAGTGGGGGATAACCTGCACGAAGGGGACATCGACCGCTGCCGCGTAATCCTCGAGCGATTGCTACTTTTCCGAACTGCATATGTCAATGTCAAGCCCGGTGCAGAAAAAGGCAAAGCCATTCTCGTGGTCTATGTACAGGAAAAGCGTTTCGGCGACCTGGGCATGAGCCTTGAATATTCCGAACTCGATGGCTTTGGCGCGTCCGCAAATGCGCATTATGCCAATCTGCGTGGCGAAGGGAAATTAGTCGGCGTAGAATACGGTTTGGGAGAACGCTTCAAATACTGGGGGTTTCACTACAGCGATCCGCTCTTTCTCAAAACCAATCAGGCATTTCACATTCAAGTAACGGGGTCTTCTGCAGACCGCGACATCTTTCGCGATCGAAACCCCGATATCAGGGGACGCTACGATCTCGAACGCATCGGATTTGCCATGGGTTTTGGTCAACCCTCTCCCCTGCGCGCCTACCATTTCGTCTTAAAATACGCTTTTGAAGCCATACAAATCGGCGACTTTCAACACCCTTCTATCCCCACGGGCGGTGGGATCTTCGCCAATGAAATTAAAGCTACCGTAGGGCGGGAAACCCTCTCCACACTTTCTTTTAACCTGTTCAAACAACCCGTGAGCGCAATCTGGAGACAAGGCACGGATTTTAATGCCCGACTCACACTATCATCCAAACTACTGGGATCAGTTGCAAATTATATCAAACTTCGCACGGAACTCTATCGGCACCAGCAAGTTACCGCAGGACACATCCTCTCACTCGGCGTCAAAACAGGGGGCATCTGGGGAAGTCCGCCCTTTTACGAACGCTTTTATCTCGATGGGAATAATCAACTCAGAGGTATAGAACGCCGCGTTATTGGGCCAGAAGGCGGCACCTTGTTTTTTGCGGCTGAAGCCCTCTATGCCATCGATCTCAAAACCCTGGGGCGGGTATATGCCTTTGCCGAAAGTGGCGGTGTACATCGCTCTGTAAATAGCAAAAGTCGGCGAGATGCCGACTTCGCCTTTGGCGTGGGCATGCTCCTCTTTAACCGCGTAGATATCAGCTTTGGAATCAGCACGGGAACACTCATCGTAAAATCACATCGCTTTGCCGGCGTCAAGATTGGTCTGTGAGGAAGAGATGACCCGGTTCTTCATCATCCAGACACTCACAGTTTGCACGCTTGCCAGCATGCAACCCGTACTTGCACAACACATACCGCAAGACAGTCTTTATATTTATGTGCAATCCGATACCCTGCGCCTCGATGCAACCATCGATTCTCTCTTTTCAAAACGAGCTATTGACGCCATTGAATCGGGCATGACGACATCTATCGCCGTGCAATTTCGCCTGCGGACAGGCCGCGGGAATAATCTGGGCCAAAGTAGTCTGCTCAGGCGTTTGGAACACGACATCTGGGAAGGGCAATATCGCCTCATCCGGCAATCCGCACACCCAGACACGCAGATTACGTCTCATTTTGAAGACATTCGACACGCGTGTTCTGAACTTCAGGGAGTCGCACTGGCTCGGCTTCCCTTTCCCGACGAGCCTATCACCTTGCAGGTGCGAATAGACGTAAACCCGATCTCGCCCGAGCAACGAGAACGCACGCGACAATGGCTCAAGATAATTGAAAAAGGCAGCTTTCTCGAATTCTTTTTCACCCTGGACAGATCCACATCTCCCGAATGGATTGACCTGTTCAGATTTCGCCCCAGCGCGCTCCCATATCTTCTGACTGAATAACACTCTGCCTGGAGACACAACCATGAGATCTATTCCCTTGCGCTGGCGCATCATCGCCTCCCTGATTGGTCTGGCATTGGGAACGACGCTCATACTCGCGCTACTCGCACGACACTTTTTGGCGCTGAGCCTTCAGACCAGCGTCAATCTCGAGATGGGCAGTGCGCTGACCAGTGCGCTTGCTCTGGCAAAAGAGAACTACGACGCCAAAAAACGACAACTTCAGGACATTGGACAGCTTTTGTCTGCACCGCCTCACCGCGACCTCAATGCCTTACACGCCGCGTTTGCAGATGCCGGTCTCGACAATCTGACCCTGCGTGTTTCGCCTCTCGAACAGATTGACACAGACCTTTCGCAAGGTCCTGCGGTCTCCAAAGTAGAAAACGACCAGCTTCAACTGGTACTCGCACTTCCCGATTCGCAACGCGCACTAACTGCCCTGCTGTCACTCGAGGCGCTCATCAGTGTCAAAAATGCCGTACATACGTACAAACATATTGAAATGGCGGAAGGCGATCTGCGCACTGCATTTCTACTCGCCTTTCTCGTCGCCGCAGCAGGCGTTGTCCTTCTGGCATCTGTGATTGGCGTTCGCATTGGCTTTGGGATCACACGCCCGCTTAACGCACTGCTTAAAGGCACGCGAGAAATGGGACGCGACAACCTGCAATACCGCATTCCCAAAGGCAGAGATGACGAGATCGGCTTACTTATCGAGTCCTTTAACCAGATGGCACAAGACCTTGTAGAAAACAGACGCAAACGACTCGAAGCGGAGCAAATTGCAGCCTGGCGAGAAATTGCGCGGCGCCTGGCTCACGAAATAAAAAATCCATTAACGCCCATTCAACTTGCCGTGCAGCAAATGCGCGACAAATATTCTGGCAATGATCCCGCGTATCAACAATTTGTAACCAACTGCACGGAAATCGTCACAGAAGAAGTCGAAAATCTCAGATCTCTGGTTCAAGAATTTGCCAACTTTGCCCGCATGCCATCTCTCTCTCTGTCCCCCAGCGACCTCAATGAGTGTGTACACAATGTCGTTCGCCTCTACCCGGATGCTCGCATTCACCTCGACCTGGAGGAAAATCCGCCCGCGCTCGAACTCGACACCGAGCAGATGCGCCGGGTGCTGATTAATCTTATAGAAAATAGTCTTGACGCCTCTGGCAAAAACGGCCAGATCGAGATACGCACGCGCACGTCTGACGACACGGCTATACTGTCCGTAATTGACAGCGGGCCAGGCGTGCCCCTGAAAGATCGCGTGCGCATCTTCCAACCTTATGTCTCCACAAAAGAAAGCGGTATGGGCCTGGGCCTTGCCGTAGTACACAACATCATTGAAGATCACGGGGGGCACATCTCGGTCAAAGATGCCCCTATGGGGGGCGCGCAATTCGACCTTCAACTCCCCATTCCCGACCGAGCCATAGCGCAACCGGAGGAACAGCGATGAACCAAAATATTCTCATTATTGACGACGAAAGAAATATCCGCCGAACCTTAGACATGATACTATCGGGTGAAGGCTATCAGGTCTTCACCTGTGCCTCGGCAAAAGCGGGTCTTGACGTACTCAAAAAAGAACGCATTCACCTGGTCTTGCTCGACATTGTTATGCCAGAAATCAATGGCCTTGACCTGCTGCCCAAACTCCTCGAAGTGCGTCCCAATCTGGCAATCATCATGATTTCGGGACACGGCAATGTGCAAAACGCCGTTCTCGCCATCAAACGAGGAGCTTATGATTTCCTTGAAAAACCCCTCGATCGCGACAAAGTGCTCATGGCGATTTCTCGCGCCCTTCAAACGCGGGAACTCGCCGCGGAAAATCGCCACCTCAAGCAACAAATTGAGGGACGCTATGAAATGGTGGGGCAAAGTCCTGCCCTGACAGAAATTCGCAACCAGATCGCGCGCGTTGCCCCCACCAATGGGCGCGTCCTCATCCTCGGAGAAAGCGGTACAGGTAAAGAACTCATTGCCCGCGCTGTACACAAAATGAGTCACAGAGCGAAAAATTCCTTTGTCAAAGTAAATTGTGCTGCCATTCCCGAAGAACTCATTGAAAGCGAATTGTTTGGAAGTGATCGAGGCGCATTTACCGGCGCGGTCAAAACGCGCGACGGCAAATTCCTCCAGGCCGATGGCGGGACGTTATTTCTCGATGAAATTGGCGACATGAGCCTGTCGGTACAGGCCAAGGTTTTGCGCGCGCTCGAGCAAGGTGAATTTGAACGGGTAGGCGGTGCCAAAACCTTTCGGGTAGATGTGCGCGTCATCGCGGCGACAAACAAAAACTTGCACGCCGAAGTCGAGCAGGGCAAATTTCGAGAAGACCTCTACTTTCGCCTGAATGTGGTACCATTGACAGCGCCGCCCTTGCGGGAGCGCCGCGAAGACATCCCCGAGTTGGCCGAACACTTCCTCAAAGCCTATGCCGAAGAAAATGGATTTTTACCCAAAACACTATCGGCAGAAGCGCGCGACCTGCTCCTGCAATACGACTGGCCCGGCAACATCCGCGAACTGAAAAACCTGGTTGAACGCCTCTCAATAATGGTTTCAGGAGACACCATCTACCCCGAAGATCTACCCACTTTAGATGGTATGTCCATTCCAAAACAACCCGACTCTTTCCCGGATCTCGGCGTGGGAAGAACACTTCGTCAGGTGCGGGAGGCCGTTGAGCGGCACTACATTGCCGAAGCACTGGAGCGACATGGTGGAAATGTCACCCGCGCATCCAATGCCCTGGGCATCGAACGCACCAACTTGCACAAAAAAATAAAACAATACGATCTTGAAAGATGAGAACGCTATTTACGCGAAATAAAAAAAGCGCGGAAGTGAATTCCGCGCTAAAAAAGAATTGGCAGGATGATATTGAAAATATTACAGCCCTGCGGCTTTTTTTAAGACACCGGCTTTACCCGTCTGCTCCCATGTAAATTCTCCCCTTCCAAAATGACCATAAGCGGCTGTAGAACGATACACAGGCCTGGTCAAATCGAGTGCTGCAATAATGCCAGAGGGCGTCAGATCAAAGTGATCGTCAATCAGATCAACGATCTTTGATTCCTCAATCTTGCCCGTGCCAAACGTATCTACGGCGACCGAAACGGGTTTTACCACCCCGATCGCGTAAGCCAGTTGCACTTCGCATCGAGATGCCAGACCTGCAGCAACGACATTTTTCGCGACCCAGCGCGCCGCATAATGCCCACTGCGATCCACCTTGCTCGGATCCTTGCCGGAAAACGCCCCACCGCCGTGACGCCCCATCCCACCGTACGTATCCACAATAATTTTTCGTCCGGTCAATCCACAATCGCCGTGTGGCCCGCCCACCACAAATTTGCCGGTTGGGTTGACGTGATAAATCGTATCCCCATCCAAAAGATGCGTGGGCACCACCTCGCGGATCACTTTCTCCTTCACATCCCGCTTAATCTGCGCGTGCGATACGTCCTCATCATGCTGCGTCGAAACCACCACTGTGTGAACGCGAACCGGCTCGTCCCCATCGTATTCCACCGTTACCTGCGATTTGCTATCCGGACGCAAATACGAAAGCCCTTTGTCCTTGCGAATTTGCGCGAGTTCTGCCACTAATTTGTGAGACAGGATAATGGGCAACGGCATCAGTTCAGGTGTTTCTCGACACGCATATCCAAACATCATCCCCTGATCACCTGCGCCACCCGTATCCACCCCCAGCGCAATATCGGACGATTGCTGGTCTAAGGCCACCAACACAGCACAACTTCTGTAATCAAATCCATAGCTCGAATCCGTATAGCCAATCTCTTTAATCACGCCGCGCACCAGCGACTGAAGATCCACGGTAGCCTCGCTCGTCACTTCCCCTGCGACTAACACAAGCCCGGTTGTCACCAGCGTTTCACAAGCCACCCTGGATTTGGGATCTTGCTTCAACATGGCATCGAGCACCGCATCCGAAATTTGATCCGCCACCTTATCTGGATGCCCTTCAGAAACTGATTCCGACGTAAACAAACGGCCCATAAAGCCCACTCCTATAAAAAATCAGAACAATGACAATCTCATTTGTAGTGTCGTCTCACCACTCTCCCCGCCAACGAACATCTCGTCATCCTCATCGGATAACGTGGCGTTTACGCGCGCCCGAATATTTGCGATCTCCTGCATATTGAGCACATCTTCGCCAAGTGCCTGAAGCTGCTTAAAGGATGTATTGCGAATTGCGCGTTTGACCTCGGGCAATGCCGAAGGCGTCATCGACAGCTTATCAACCCCCATGCCCACTAGCAACAATCCAGAATGCGGATCTCCCGCAATCTCGCCGCAAACAGTCACCGGTATATTTTCTGCATGCGCTGCATCAACCACGCCCTTGATCAATCGCAAAACCGCAGGGTGAAACGGCTCAAATAAATACGAGACGAGATCATTGCCGCGATCAACAGCAAGCGTGTACTGGATCAGGTCATTGGTGCCAATGCTGAAAAAATCGACTTCCCGCGCCAATTGATCGGCTATCAGCGCAGCAGAAGGGACTTCGATCATGACCCCAACAGGACACTGAGGATCAAAAGGTACGCTTTCTCGCGTCAATTCTTCGCGCACCTCATTGAGTACAGCAAGGGCCTCACGCAATTCGTCGATCCCCGAAATCAGGGGCAACATCAACTTCACATTACCAACGGCGCTCGCTTTTAAGATCGCCCGAAGCTGTATTTTAAAAAGATCGCGATGTCTCAACGTCAGCCGGATGGAACGCAACCCCAAAAAGGGATTCATTTCTGTCTGTGTATTGAGCACATGCGACATTTTATCCCCCCCCAAATCCAGGGTGCGAATCACGAGGGGGTGTGGCGCAATGCGCCTGGCCATTTGCGAATATGCGGTAACCTGCGAGGCCTCATCGGGCAAAATATCGCTGGCGAGATAGAGATATTCCGTGCGATACAACCCGACGCCCTCAGCGCCGTAGTCCATCGCAGAATGCACCTCGCTGGGCAATTCCACATTGGCCTGCAACGCGACCCGAACACCGTCCTTAGTCTGGGCGGGCAAATCTCGGGAATCGACCAACCCGGCTTTTCGCCTTCTCAGTTTTTCAGCCAGATCCCGATACTGCGCGAGTGTTTTATCATCCGGGTTGAGAATAAAATGTCCGCGGCGACCATCTACTATCGCGATATCGCCTATACGCGCATCAGATAGCGCATTGGCAACGCTGACAACAGCTGGGATCTCTAATCCGCGCGCCAGAATAATTGCGTGAGACGTGGGACCACCGACCTCTGTCACAAGCCCCAAAACCCGGTCGGGTTGCAAGTGTGCCATATCGTCGGGCATTAAATCGCGCGCAACGACAATCGATTTGTCGGGCAATCGGTCTAATCCCGCTTTTTCCCAATTCCCCAATTTGGCTAACACCCGCTTTGCAATGCCCAATAAATCGGCACCGCGTTCTCTCAAATAATCATCTTGAAACGCTTCAAATTGACGACTCAAATTCTGGAAAGTCGTCCAGAAAGCGTATTCGGCATTATATTTTTCTATGTGTGGATATGTAAGCTCGAGAAGCATGGGGTCTTGCAACATGAGCAGATGCGCGTCGAATATCTGCGCGTGCTCTTTGCCCAGTATGTCCTCGACATGCGCCCGCGTAGCTGCGAAATCCTCAGACACTGCTTTGATTGCCTCTTGTAGTCTCGCCTTTTCTGCGGGAATATCGCGAGGATCTATCCGGCGTTGATCCACGGGAAACTCTTCTGGATCGTATAAATAAACCGATGCAATCGCAATGCCCGGAGACGCCTGTATGCCTTTGAGATATTTCATAGCTCAGTCAAACTTTGATTCAATCATTTCGACGATATGATCCAGTGCAGGGCGGGCATCTTCTCCCTCAACCCGCACCGTGATCACAGAATCCACTTCTGCAGCCAACATCATCACACCCATAATGCTCTTGCCATTGATTGTCAGACCATCTTTTTCCAGTGTAATTTCAGAAGTAAATTTAGCCGCCGCCTGTACCAGCAAAGCCGCGGGTCGCGCGTGAATGCCCAGTTTATTTTTTACCGTAGCCCGTTGTTCCAGCATCGTCTGTATTCATCCATAATCATAAAATTTAAAAAAATTAATCTACAGCGATCAGTTGCAAGACCTGTTCTGCCCCGTGAATATGGCCTGCACCACCGGCCCTGGCACATGTTAATGCCGCACTTCCGCTGGCAAATTGCACACTGCGCGTCAGCGTCCATCCCTGCAAATACCCGTAAATAAGACCGGCTCGAAAGGCATCTCCCGCCCCTGTTGTATCGCGCGCAGTGACCTGGTATGCGGGCTGTTCAAAACTATTGCCATTTTCCTGAAAAACCTGACATCCCTGTTTTCCTCTGGTAATCACCACAGTTTCTATACCGGCCTTTAAAAGCCCAACCGCCACATCCGAGGGCATGCCCATTCTATGTCGGCGCATAAAGCCGTCAGAATTGATCACCACATCGCAGAATTTTGCAAGCGGATGATCGGGAGTCAGTTCAATAGCAAACACCGTCACATCACATGACCGCGCAATTTGAGCTGCTCGGATCGCATTTTCACCCAAAAAGGGATCGACCGACAACAGGGCGACACCATCGAGGTCCGCCTCAGTTAGTGGCCTGCTGCGCACATCGGGGAAATGTCCACAAATCGTTCGCCCGCCGTTGACATCAGACAGGATAACGGCGTGTCCGGTGCGAACGCTCGGATCTATATCGAGCCTGCGAATATCCACGTCAAATTGACGCATCGCGCGCAAGAAAAGTGCGCCCCTGCGGTCATCTCCCAGTGCACACCCCATCAACCGCACATCGACCCCCAATCCGCTCAACGTCACCGCCGTATTGGTCGCTTCTCCACCGACAAATTCTTCGTCGCGAAACGCGCGCGTGTGTCCATTGCGCTCGGGAAACCAGGCCACTTGCACGATTTGATCGATGCCCATTACACCGTAACACAACACTGCACCAGACGAAATAGCCATAACAATACGCTCGCATAAAAAAACCGTCCGCAAAGACGGTAACGACATCCCAATTGTGAAAAAATAGACTCAGTCGAGACAGTGAATGGCAGAGGCAAACGCGCCAATCAGCGCAGCATCCCAGCCCGTTTCCTCAAAAATACTGCCAATCACCACAAAAGCTGCGCCCAATGCGACTCGTTTTGCCGCAGCTTCGGGCTCGCGAATGCCACCGCCGACAATTATAGGAATCGACACATAACTACAGACTGCCTGTACTATTTCTTCGGGCACCATCAACTCTGGCCCGCTGCCAGCGTCCAAATACACGCATTGCATACCCAAATACTCAGCGGCAAGAGCGTGTGCCATTGCAATCTCGGGTTTGTCGCGCGGCAAGGGACGTGTGTTGCTCACGTATTCGGCTGTGGTTAGCTGCCCTGTATCCACGAGCGCGTAGCCGGTTGCAATGGCCTCTAATCCGTGTGCTTTCAAAATTGGCGCAGCCTTGACGTGTTGTCCGATCAGCAATTCGGGATTGCGTCCACTGATAAGCGACAAAAACATAATCGCATCGGCAGCCGCGGAGATC
>JAPOXY010000122.1 GCA_026706845.1 Gemmatimonadota bacterium | reverse complement strand
TATGAGCCAGATTAAGGGAGAGGTCACTTTTGTTTAAGGGAGAGAAAAAATGTCCTATCGATTAACACCAGAAGATGTGCGGTTCTTTCACGACGAGGGGTATCTCGGGCCATATACGATGCATTCGCCAGAAGAAATGGATCGGATTCGGCCTGTTGTTGAGCGTGAAATTTTTGAAGCCGAAGGCCCGTTTCACGTCAATCGGCAAAAAGCGCGGCATCTCGATAATCGAACGATCTACGATCTGTGTACACATCCGACAATTATGGATCGGATAGAAGGCATCCTCGGTCCGGATATCGTGCTCTGGCAATCCAACTTTTTTAACAAACCCCCCGGTGCCAAAGAAATTCCCTGGCATCAGGATATGAATTTCTGGTCCACCGAAATAGAACCGGGTATCAATGTTTCTGCCTGGTTAGCCATTGACGATACAGATGTCAGCAACAGTTGTGTTCAGCTTATGCCGGGGTCGCACCGAAAAATGATTCCGCACATTAAAGCAACGCCTGAACAGGCTTTTCGCGAACAGGGCGACCCCGATCACATCGGTGTTGACCCGGATCGCGTTGTGAAGATGAAAATGAAAGCCGGACAATTTTTCCTATTCACCGAGCGCATGCTCCACTACTCAGCAGCCAATACGTCTGATCGCCGACGCCTGGGATTGGCCATACGCATTACCATTCCGATTGTGCGCTGTTACAAAAGGTATCACCTTCATCTGGTGCGCGGTGAGGATCGGATGGGATTTAATGTGTATGGAGATGCACCGAAGTGATGAAGACAATGCGAGTCTATGAATTTATGCTTACGCTTGCGACTGAGCCTGATCTGGATAAGACTGATCGGCTCTATGGGTATTTTGGTGAGAATGGTGCAGCGCCAGAAAGTGTCCTGGATTTTACGCTCGTTATACAATCTGGAACACCGATTGCGAATTGTACCGTAGAAGCTAAATCGTTCGAGGCCGCACTGGAATCGGTGTTGCCAAAACTGCGCGAGGAAGGTCTTCAGGTTGTGCGCGTGGAGGTTGATGAGGTGGGATTGGCACTTCTTCAAGAGGCGATATAATGGCTTAGATGCCTTACGAATAGCTGTTTATCTTTTACTGAAAGCGATCAAAATCCATGAAAAAAGCCATACTCCACGGTCCGCGGGACCTTCGCATTGAAGAGCACCCGCTTGATACAAGCGCGCTTGGTGCTGATGATGTCTGGGTTGAAACGCAGATCAGCGCGTTTAAAATTGGAACAGATCGGGGTAATTTTGAAGGCGCAGATCGCGTACCAGGTGCGCCGGACTATCCGCGATTCGTTGGCGATAGCAATCTGGGTATTGTTCGCGGTATTGGTGCCGGGGTCACGCGCTTTGAGGTTGGCGATCGCGTTGTGGCGACTCAGCCTCACCAATCTGAATACATCATAAGCCAGTTTGGTGACATCTTCAAAATACCCCCTGATGCCGACGATGAAGATGCTGTGTATGCACACCTCTATGCGCTCAGCGCACATTGCTATCACAAAGCGTTATTTAGACCCGGCGAAAATGTCGCCGTTGTTGGTCTGGGTGTTCTCGGTCTGGGGGCAGTCGCTTTAGGTCCTCTGTTTGGTGCCCGCGTCGTAGGGCTTGGAAATAGTGCCATCAGGTTAGATATGGCAAAGCAAATGGGTGCCCACGCGGCTTATTTATCAGACGATCCAGATCTCGAAGAGAAACTCGACGCTTTTACAAATGGAAGAGGTATTGATCTGGTTATTCTGACAGCGAATCCCTGGCCGGCTTTCAAAACATCTGTTGAAATTGTGCGGCAAAATGGCCGGGTCTCTATCGTCAGTCTTCTGGGGCGGGGCGAACCACCGCTTGACTTTAACCCTCTGGCAATGGAATGGTTTTACGCCAAGGGGATATCTCTGATTGCCGTGCATGGAGAGGATGCCCAATTATATCCGCATGCCGATGCATCGGGTCATTTGGGTCATTGCGATCACGTTCTTTCTCTTATGGCAGAAAAAAAACTTCAGCCCAGCCGTCTTATTACGCACCGTTTGCATTATACGGAAATGGTCCAGGCTTATGAAATGGCCTACGTGCGTGAAAAATCTATGCTGGGTGTCATTTTTAATTGGCGGGAATAGGCTATGTCACATGATGTCACAAAATCGTTAGAACTGTATAAGAAAGCGGGAGAACGCATTCCGGGTTGGACACAGCTCATCAGCCGAAGGGCTGACCGGGTTGCAAATGGGGTCAGTCCTCTCTATGTCGCGCGATCAAAAGGCGCGCGATTTGTCGATGTTGACGGCAACGAGTATATCGATTGGATTCGCGCTTTGGGGGCTATTATTTTGGGCTATGCAGATCCCGTTGTCGATGGTGCTGTAAAAAAGCAGATAGATCTGGGTAGTCTGCATTCCATGAACAGCGCGCTCGAAATTGAGCTTGCAGATGAATTGATCAATACCATACCGAGTGCTGAAATGGTGCGCTATACAAAGGGGGGAGGGGAAGCCTGTGCGGTGGCTGCGCGTATTGCTCGGGGTACGACAAATCGAGATGTTATCCTTTTTTGCGGTTATCACGGGTGGCACGATTGGTATCAATCGGCAAATTATCTCGTCGATCCCGAGAGTGGAGAATATCCCTTTGCCGGTATTGAACCGATTGGTGTGCCGCGTGCTCTGGCGGGAACAGCGATTCCATTTACCTATGGCGATCTCGATATGCTCGGCCGTTTACTGAACGAATATCAGGGCGAGGTTGCCGCTGTTATGATGGAACCCGCTCGGTCTGAGTGGCCCGAAGAGGGGTATCTCGAAGGGGCCAAAGAGCTTGCCCGCAGGCACGGCGCTCTGTTCATCTTCGACGAAGTCTCCTGCGGTTGGCGCGAGTCTATTGGCGGTATGCAGAAATATTTGGGTGTTACGCCAGATATCACGGTGATTGCCAAAGGCATGTCCAATGGTTATCCGATGGGGGCTGTTGTTGGATCTCGGGAGGCGATGGAACCCGCCAAAGCGATGTTTATTTCCAGTTCGTACTGGAGCGATAATGTCGGTCCTGTTGCGTCGCTGACCACCATCCGCGAACTCAAAAGGCGCGATAGCGAGACACATCTGGCCGAAATGGGCCAAAAAGTAGCCAGGGCAATTGACGAAGCTGTCTCGTCTGCTGGTCTTTCGGGTTCTTGCAAGGGGTTTCCCGCAACGCCTAATCTGGTGCTCGATTTGCCCGATGAGGCGTTGCGCGGCAAGGTTCAGACGCTTTTTATTCAGGAGATGGCTCGCCGGGGTGTGCATTGTTACATGGGTTTTGGTCCTACGCTTGCACATACAGAAGAAGATGTGCGTATTACGGCTGACGCGGTTGAAGCCTCTTTGCGCGTCATAAAGCAGGGGCTTGAAAATGATTCTATCGACGATCTGCTCATTTGTGATCTGCACTCGGAACCCTTCCGCCGGATCGTCCGATAAAGGAGTAAAAAATGGCATTGACAATTGACGAAAGGCCTGCACAGCCGGGGGAATGGGGATTTAGACCGGAAAATGTGACGACAGAGGAGACGCCACCGGCATTTGTGTGGCGCCCGCAGGAGAATGCTGCGAGCTATGATATCCAGTGTGCGCGGGTCGCGGATTTTTCAAAGGTCGCGTACGAGGCTAAGGGCGTGACATATACGGTTCATCGCCCAGCAGAGGTGTTTGAATCGGGGCAATGGTATTGGCGATTCCGATTTGTCGATGGGTGTGGACAGGTGTCGGATTGGAGTTCGGGGCGCGCTTTTGTGATTGCCCAGAATGCAAATGCATTGCCCTTGCCCAAACGCAGTGAATTGATCGGGCGCATCCCAAAGAGCCATCCGCGCCTGTTTGTGCGTCCAGAGGATTTGGATAGCTTGCGCACACGGGCACGGGGAGACCTGAAACCGATTTACGACGATCTGGTCGCAACATGCGAAGATATCCTGGCCGATATGCCATCTACCAAAGAACCGCCCCTGTATCCCGAGGGGACTGTTGTTCTGAGTGAGGAATGGCGGGAGATCTGGTGGGGAAACCGGATGTACACGATTCGCGTGTTAAACAGCGCGGCGACGCTGGCTTTTACGCGGCTTTTGGGTGGGCAGGATTACTACGGTGAGAAGGCGAAAGAACTGCTGCTGGCGTGTGCCAAATGGGATCCCCTGGGGGCGACTGGCTATCGGTATAATGACGAAGCTGGTATGCCTTATAATTACTATTTTTGCCGCACCTATACATTTGTGAACGATTTGTTGAGCGAAGAAGAGCGCGAGATATGCCGCGCGGTGATGAAGGTGCAGGGGCAGGAGATGTACGATCATCTGGCGACTGAGATGCGCTATTTGTGGCATCCTTATGGCAGCCATGCCGGTCGTGCCTGGCATTTTTTGGGTGAGATTGGTGTGGCGTTTTTGGATGAGATTCCCGAGGCGGAGGAGTGGGTGTGGTTCGCTATGAATGTATTTGGCGCCGTGTATCCCGCGTGGTGCGATGAGGATGGTGGTTGGCACCAGGGATTGCAATACTGGGCGAGTTATGTTCAGCGCTTTACGTGGTGGGCGGATATCATGCAGGCGGCAATGGGGATTGATGCGTACTGCAAACCGTATTTTGCGCGTGCTGGCGATTTCCCGATGTATTTTCAGCCTCCCGGTACGCGAGGGGGTGGCATAGGCGATTTGACGACGATGAGAACGTCGGATCAAAATTGCGATTTGATGCGCACGCTGGCGGCTCAGGCGCGCAATCCATACTGGCAGTGGTATGTGGATATGCACCCGGAGAAAGTGAAAAAGGAGACGAGAGAGCGTCGGTTGGATGCCGTGGGCGCTGGTCGGTCGCTCTATATCGATTTTGTGCGGGGTGCGTTGCCAGAAGTGTGCGCAAAAGCACCGGTGGATTTGCCTGCTTCAAAATGTTTTCGCGGCACGGGGTTGGTGGCGATGAATTCGGATTTGAGGGATGGGAAAAACAATGTGTCGGTCATTTTTAAAAGCAGTCCATTGGGATCACAGAGTCACGGGTTTGACGCGCAAAATTCGTTTTCGCTATTTGCTTTTGGCGAGCGTTTATTGATCCACACAGGGGAGCGCGATATTCACGGCAGCGACCACCACAAGAATTGGATGCACCATACAAAGTCAACCAATTGCATTGGTGTAAATGGCGAGAGTCAGTTGCGCAACCAGGCTGCAGCAATGGGTGAAATTCTGGATTTTCAAACGTCGGATGTATTTGATTATGTGGTTGGCGAAGCCGCTCCGGCATACGGGGGAAAGCTGAAGAAATTTACGCGGCAGATTTTGTTTGCCAAACCCGATGCGGTGGTGATTTGCGATACGGTAGTGGCACGAGAGGCTTCGGTATTTCAGTATTATTTGCACGCTGAAACGGAAATGGATATCGAGGGGCAGACGCTAAAAATCACGACGGGTGGTGCGGGCTGTGTGGTGTCTCTGCTGCGTCCAGAAAATTTGAAAATCAGTCAGACAGATCAGTTTGACCCACCACCGAGGGAGCGCGTTCAACTCAGGGAATATCACGTGACGGCAGAGACGACGATGCCGCGTAAAGATGCCACATTTATTGCGGTATTGCGACCGCACAGGGCGGGGGATGTGCCCGAAGGTGATCCGGTTCTGGTGGACGATGGAACTATAGTGGTGCCGTTGCCCAATGGCGAGTTGAAGGTCTGGGTGGGTGAGACATTGCGCGCGGAGAAAAGAGATCAAAACGGTGTTGTGGTGGCAACGTTGTGTTGAGCCTCGCGGGTCTCTGGAAAGAAGAGGGTGAGAGATGGATGAAATACGCATCGGCATTGCCGGATTGGGACATCGTTCCCGGCACTGGATCAATACCTTGCTAAAGATACCGGGCTACCGCATTACCGCACTCTACGACTGGATTGAACCGCTGCACGATCGGGCGTTATCTCTGATCGAGTACCGAAACGATGTCAGGGTTTTCAGCGATTACGAGGATTTTCTGGCCTATGAGGATATGGACGCAGTCGGTCTGGTCGTTCGTCGGAAGGATCAGGGGGCGATGGCGGCGCAGGCTCTGGAGGCGGGAAAGCATGTGAATATGGAGGTGCCCGCCGCACATACAATGGAGGACTGCTGGCGGATTGTGACTGCGGCAGAACGCACGGGGCGGGTTTATCAGCTTGCAGAACAGACGCGTTATTGGGGGTTTGTGGAGGCGTGGCGAGATCTGGTGGCTGAGGGGCGTTTGGGGCGGGTGACCTATTGCGAGGGGCAGTATATCGGATATTACGGCACTCGCCAGTTTTTTCAGGACTATAAGACAGGCGAGCAGTGCAGCGTGGAAGAGCTTTCGGCGCATCCAGAAGCAGAGCCTACGTGGCTACACCTGATGCCTCCAATTCACTATCTTCCGCACGAGTTGAGTCCGATGCTGAAGGTATTAGACGACCGGGTAATTGAAGTAACGGCGATGAGCACTGCGTCTCCCAGCTATTCGCATCCAGAGATCGATCAACCTGATATTCAGGTCGCATTGATGAAGACGGAGAAGGACAGGCTGTTGCGGATGGTGACCGGGTTTACTCAGAAGATTCCGAGTCGCAGGGGGCATCACTGGTACCAGATCATCGGGACGAGGGGATGCATGGAGTGGAAACGGTCGGAAAAGGGACGTCCCCTGATGTGGCTGGCGGATTCCCAGATGCACGATCTGGCTGAAGTGGACTGGAAGTTCGAGCGCACTGACGCGCCTGCAGAGGCGCACGGCAGCGGTCACGGGGATGCAGATTATTACGTCCACACTGCTTTTTGGAATGCCGTAGTTGGAAATAAACCCCTGGAGTTCGATGTGTACAGGGCGATGGAGACGGCGGCACCTGCGGTTCTGGCTGCGGAGTCCATTCCCCGGGGAACCGAGTTGATGAAAGTTCCCGATTTTCGTCCGAATGAGATGCGATCTTCCGGGCAGATGCCAGAAGGAGTCTGAGCATGCGTGTCGGCATTTTATCCGATGGACCTGATCTTTCGGCTTACCTTGCCGAGATTTTCAATACGTGGGGATTGGTCCTGTACGAGGTGGTGGAGCCGGACCGGATTTCAGAGCTGGATCCCGAAGATGCGCCAGTGGTGGTTTGTCCTGCGTCTCAAAGTAGTAGTTCTCTGGTTGATTTTGTGCGCCGGGGTGGGACGGTGATCTGCTTTTTGCCCGAGGGACCTCTGGCTGAGGCAGCCGGACTTGTGTATGAGGGGGAAAAGGACGTGCCACTGCGGCTGCGCGTTACCGCTTACCCGGCTGCGGGCATAGCGGGAGAGCGATTTCCAATTGTGGGCCGTGCGAATAACTATAGCCCGGCACCTGAGGTTCGGGTGTTGGGCTATTTTTCATATACAGACCGCTATGAAGGAGAAAGGGTCGGGATTACGGAAACAGCGGTTGGGCAGGGGAGGATCGTGGCGTTCGCGTTTGATCTGGCTCTTTGTGTCCTATTGCTACGGCAGGGCGATCCGAATCGCGCCGAGGTGATTCCCGAAGGGACCGGGTGCGCCCGTCCCTCCAGCTTGGCGATTGATATCGGGCCTCTGGACTCTGGCTGGGTTCCCTTTGCTGACCTGCTTTCCAGGCTCCTTGTGGATACGGTGCGGCGTTACCTGCCGGGTCCTGTGCCGCTCCTGTCGCATCTGCCGGGGATGGCACCCGGCATCCTCCTTTATTCCGGTGATGAAGATAATGCGGACGTGGCGAGCAATGATGCGGAATTCGAGTGTGTGGCAGCCGCAGGCGGGCGCATGAATCTCTATCTTATTCCGAATAGGACCCAATCTACGATGTCAGACGTGGAGAGGTACCGCGTTCAGCACGATGTGGGGCCGCATCCGAATCTCCGACCGCTGGACGGGTGCTCTATATCAGAACGTCTAACAGAGTTCGAGCGACAGATCCGAATGTTTCAAGACCGGTTTGATACGCCCGCGCGGTCCCTGCGGAATCACTGCACAGCATGGGCCGGATATCTGGAACCTGTGGAGGTTATGGAGAAACTGGGTGTGGGTATGGATGGGAATTATTTTTCCGGCACGTATGGATACAGCCGGGAGGATGCGCCGTATGCTGCGTTTGGAGGTGCTATGCCGATGCGTTTCTGCTGGCCAGATGGTCGGGTGCTCAATGTCTTTCAGCAACATACGCAGCTTGCAGATGATATTATGTTCGGGACCGCAGAATATTCCTACCGGCTGTCGCCACAGGTCTTTGCCGGTGTGCTGGACCGGATTTTCTCGGATATCGAGACCCGCTTTCACACGCCCTATGGGGTGTGTATCCACCCCGGCAACTGGGTGAGGTTTTCGCGGTCGCAAGGACGAGAATTGCTTCGCCAGGCGAATGAGAGGCGATTTCCCATCTGGTCTTTCGACGAGTGGCTGGCGTTCTGGGAGGCGCGCGATACGTGGCGGTTCAACGGGATGACCCGGCAGGGATGCAGGTTGCAATTCGCGCTTGAGGGGGAAAGATCACACGACGCGCTTTGTCTTGCGATCCCAGTGAAAAACTCGGAGACATCTCTTGCTGAGGTGATGCTGGACGGGGAGCGTGCAGAGTGGCAGACGGTTCGGCGCTACGGGGAGGACCTCGCGCTTGTGTCTATACCGGCTGGGGCAAGGACTATATCGGTTAGTATTATGTATGGGAGCGTATGAAGCGCTGTCACCAATGGAGGAGATCGCAATGCGTTTTGGTATTGGCCGCAGAGATATTACCCCGCCGCTTTACACTCATATGCACGGGTACGCAGCAAGGCGAGATACGAACGATGGGGTGAACGATCCCCTGACGTTTACAGCGATTGTGATGGAAGAGGGAGGACAGCGCGCACTATTGGGTGCTGCAGATATATGCACATTTCCGAATGACGGAAGTGTGTCGGGTTTTCTGGAGCAGGTTGGAAAGGCGATTGGCTGTCCGGCGGATGGTGTGATGCTCAATGCCTCGCACACCCACGGGGGACCGAGGATGCCGAGTTCTTCTCGGTACTGGAGAGATTTTCCTTCGCGAACGGTGATGGAGTACAGGGACCAGCTCTACGCGCAGGTACTGGAGGCCGCCCGCGAGGCTGCGGATAATCTGATGGAAGGGAGCCTCTGGTATGGGG
>JAPOXY010000121.1:18210-34139 GCA_026706845.1 Gemmatimonadota bacterium | reverse complement strand
GTGAGGGTCGCACCCGGGCTGCCGACGAGGACATAGGGGCTTTGGTAAATTGTACGCTCGCCGACTCCCCGACCAGGACTTACTTGGAAGAAGATTAAAACGCTCATCGAACAATCTCAGCTTTACCATATTCAGGAAGGGCTGGTACACCCCCAATTTAGGCAATCGCGACTATGCGGGTCTGCTCATTATAGAACGTCTGCTGGAAAAGCCTTCAAATTCCCTGGGCGCTTCTCTGGTCGATTCTCGGCTCGCAAAATCTTTCAGCGTCTCAGTAGGCAGCTTTAAGGGATTCGGCTTGATGACTTGCTATGCAGAACTGCCCCATAATACATCCAGAAATACGATCCAGGACATGATCCAGGTGGCATTGGTGAATCTGAAAACCATTTCTGATGCAGAACTCAATGCCGCCCGAAACCAGAAGTTGTCCAGCCTGTATTCCGCATTTTACAACCGCTCAAGCATGGCGACTTCATTTGGCGGCGCATTCGCCCACGCCGATGACCCCTTGCTATATCCAAAATTGATACAAGACCTTAAATCCATCCGCCCAGAAGATATTCCGCGCATCATCGATCAATATCTGAAAGATGACAATTCAATCACCCACTCCCTCACAGAGATAGAAAAAAGAGAACCAGCTCCGCGAAAGCCCCGAACCTTTGGATACTATTTAGGTATAGTATTGGCATTGGTCGGTTTTCTAACGCTATCAGGCGGTATTGTCGCGCTACTTGTATGGGGAATAAAAAAATGGCGGAGAAAGGCCAGGATGACTTCCTCCACTTCTCAAAAGGTGACACTCAATGAAGCGATTTTTAACCCCGATACTTAGTTTTGTTCTACTTGGCACCCTATCTGCGTTTGCCGAAATTCCCAACCACCACATCTTTTATCGCATCGACAAACGCGCCCCCCTCACCAAAATTGAGATTGTCTTTCTCGGCGCGGGAACCGGTGTGGACTCCCCTTCGCAGATTGGCCTTGCAGCAACAGTCGAAAAATTGATTTGGGAGACGGCAAAAAAACAGGGGCACATAGATCAACTCGAAGCCCTGGGCATCCGCCTGAATGTCACGACCTACACGGAATACCAGACCATCTCCATTTATGGCTTATCCGAGAACAGTGGCAAAGCAATAGAAATAGTCCGCGACCTGATATATAACCTGGCGTTTTCCGAGTATGACCTGAAATATGTAAAATCACAACTAACTGCCAATTACAAAGATGAGATCAAAAGAGCAACTTATACACTGATGAAAAATCTGGCACTGTCACAAACCCTTGGCATCATGAAAAGACGCTCATTAAAAACGCTAAATGACCTCTCATTAGACGACGTCAGACAATACGCGGATCAACTCCTGAAAACAAACGTGGTATTCTTTAAGGTCATCTCAGACCGCGACTCCACCGCGATTGCGAACGCTCTTCGTCCCCTCACAGAAGAAAGGAAGATGCACGGGCAGGCGGGCGGCTTTGTACATTCATTCAATTTACCATCAACAGATACCAAAGTCGGTCCTACTGCTTTTATTTTTGAAAATTATTCACACTTAAAAAATGTATTCTGTCGCTGGATGATCCCCTGCGGCCACACGGGTGAAGAAAATTATATTCCAAACATGATAACGAACACGCTTGGCCGATCTCCCAATTCCAGATTGCTCTATAAGTATTTCAGAGAAGAATTGAAATTGGTCTATGGAATTTCTTGCCAGTATCTATCCGAAAAAAATGCCCGATATCTCGACATTTATGCCGATCCCCAGCTCGATAATAGCGAAGAATTGATCACAAAAATGGCCGACTTCATCCAAAACCTGCCCGACAACCCTCGCTTTTGGAAAACACTCAAAGAATACCGTGAAACTGACGATATATCTTTTGTCCACGACAGAACACCGCAGCAGAGACTCAACCGCGAAGTAAGCAGAGCCATTTACAAATCACCGCGCCGCAAAGGCGGCTCTGATGCCGTCACCGATGATGAAGTGCGCACCTTTCTCGAAAAATACTTTGTGCCGCAGAATATGATCATGATCTTCCTCGGCCCCAGGGATCACATTATCGAAATACTGAACACCCATTTGCCCGAAGTCGATATTCGCGTTCACAATGTCAAAGAATTGATCGAATAAAAAAAGCCCATCCGCTGAGGCGCAGACGGGCTTTTACATATATCGAATTTCCTTTCGTCACACTTCTCCCGTCTCCAAAAACCCATTCAAATCCTCCAACCCCATCCCCTCAATCCCCAACTCGCGCACGCTGCGCCCTGTCGTCCACCCATCAAAACCCATCACCACAGACGCAATATCCACCAGCCCCCGCATCAACGGCGCATCCACGCCGTATTGCACGCCCACATCGTGCCACGCTGAAAGACCATAGGGAATATCCTCCGTCAGCCATCGGCTCTCAAGCGACCCCGGCGCCTTGAGCTGCGTCAACATCCGGCTGCCATTAATCGCGGCCCACAAATCCCCCTTCGGCCCAAAACCCGCGCGATAAAACGCCTCATCAGCCGCCACCAGATCATACCCCAAAGCCTTTGCAATCGCTCTGCGCTCTGCATCTACAGCCATAATCGTCTTCGCCACAGACGGGGAAACCCCCTCCTCGTAAAAATAGAACTCCCCGTGAGAATACTCAATCCGCCCCGCATTCATCAACACACCTGCGGGATGCACAACCGGATTCATCGCAGACAAACCACACGCCATCACCGTGGGATACGTCTGAATCCCCGGAAAAAAAGGCGACAGACGCTCGCGCACACGCTCTGTCTCCGTCGCCGGCAAAACCCCAAGACCCAACCCGGTCACAGTGCCCCAAATCGTCGCCGTATCCGGCGCAGTCTTCCGACATACATAAGGCGCAGTATCCACCTCGGCAAGCGTCACACCCGCCACACCTCGTTCCCTCAACAGCGTCGCCCATTCCAGCGTACCCAGCGTACCCGGCATCAGCACAACCGTATGCTCGGGTCCCAGATAGGGCGCACACGCCAGCACAAAAGGCTTATGTGCATACGCAGGCACAATCACCAGAATCAGATCCGAGGCATTCAGTGCCGCCTCAATATCCGTGGTCAAAGAATGAACTCTCGCCGCCCCCGTCTCCTCAACACCCACCAGATGAATCACCCCACTATCGCGCACAGGATCGAGCATCTCCCTGAAATCCGGCAATTCGCAAAGCGTAACACCAAACCCCTTCAACGTCAAATTCGCAGCCGCAGCAAACGCCGTATTACCCCCACCCAAAATTGTAATATGCTCAGACATAGTCCTATCTCTCCTCACTCTTCATCGCCCACTGTTGCTTCTTCTCTCTTATCTCCGCATTCAATTCCACCTCGCGCTGCGGCGTCTGATTCGCGCTATCCTGAACCCACTCACCCTCGCGCGACTTCTCTACCGGCTGTCGCTGTGCCACATCTATAATCCCAAACTTGCGATGCGGCTCCTTTTGATACCAGTAAGCCACAGACGCCATCTCATTCGCCAGATGATTCCCGTGCCCGTGCTCAATCGTCACCTTAATCTCCTTTTCAAACCGCACCGGATTGGTCAAATGAAATACATAAGACGTCTGATACCCACCCGTATTCCGCTCGTAAATCGACGACCCATTCATCAAAAACGCATTATCCTGCATCCCCCACGCCTGATTGAGATAATCTTCGCTGCCTGTACCGTGCAACTCCGGCGGCCACTTGTACCCATCCACCCAGATCATATCATCGCCCTCGCCCCACCAGGTCCCCTGAAAATTCGTCACCGACAAATTGCACCCAATATAATGCCCGACCCCTGTCGCCTCCAGAATCGCGTAATTGCCATCCCACGCCTGCCGTTCAACATTGACAATATTCGCCTCTGGCGTATTGACGCGAATCTCATGCCCCCAGCCATCGCAGGGATTCTCTCTGTGAAATTGCGCGTGAAAATACGCCGTATCTTCTCCCCAGGGATCGTCGTACAACTCGTAATCTACATAAAAATATTGTCGATAAGACTCATCGCCCTCATTCGTCACCTCAATGCGCGCAGAAAGATTAAACGGCATAAGCAAATAGCAATTCAGCGCGGCATTGGGCACAAACTGATTCTCGCGCTGTGCATTGGCAGATGCGGAAAAGGGCAGCGACTGAAAAGACGTGGAAATACCGTGCCCCAAACAAAAGAAATCTCCCAACGGCACCTCGACACTCGGGTCGTCTTCACCATCCCAAAACATCTTCAAAACCACATTGCGAAAAGCACCCTCCCCGCTTTGCGTCATCCAGATATGCGTAATACAACCCGGTCCCTTGAGATCGGCCAACACGCACGTCTCGCCGCCCTCAATAATCCATGCATCGCCATTGCGTCCACTGTTATCCCATGACGATGCCCGCAGCGTCCTGGCCTTTTTGGTCTGTGTAAGTGAAGCGAGCAAATGAGCGTCCATCATTCCCCCTTGTTAGTGATTTGTAGTCAGAAGTACTTAAGTTATGGTATGACTCCGTGTACAGCCTACCGCTCCTAATTTTTAATTCTTAATTCCTAATTCCTAATTCTTAATCACGCCCAGAATATTCGGAATTTTACCCACCGCGTCAAAGGGTTTTTTTTAGAAAAAACAATACGCGAAAAAAATCTATTGTTTCCCTGTCGTGCATGCGAAATGCGTTTCCTCCAGTCCCCGCTTTTTTGCTCTAAATCTCGCATATACAGGCAATTGGACGCACGTACAACACAATACTGCTAAAACTACAATTTACGCACATTTGGTATTGACTTTTTTCATAGACCACCATATATTGTGCTTGCAGTTGTTAGTGAAAATTCATCCACTCTCCCCCTTTACCTGTTTTCTGCAGATAAGTTGTTATTTTTTTTCGGGAAGACAAATCCATTATTCGCAGTCTCTCCCCACCTCTGCGATTGGGATTTCCAACCTTATGTTTTCCCGATTTGTTGTCTTGAAACACATCCCCAAGCTCATCTTTTCAACCCTCCCCGTTGCGATCTTTGTGCAGCGGTTATGGGTTTGTTTTTTCTGCCAGAACGCGCGGGAGCTGGCTCTTATTGGTTCTCGGTTGGCATTTGGGAGGCATGCATGGCCGAAATTGTTGACACTTTACTGGAAGCGGTTGATTTTGCGGTTCGCAAACGCGATGGTCGGGTCGTGGATTTTGACCGCGCGCGCATTGAACGCGCGATTGAGGCGGCGTTTAGAGCCGAGTTGGGCTTGTCCAACGATCATTCATTGCCGCCCAAAATTGAAACCGATGTGTCGGAACTCACCGACGCTGTTATTTCTGAAATTGAAGGGGAACTGCACGAGCCGGATGACAGCGTAGATGTCGAACGCATTCAGGACAAAGTCGAAATCCAGCTAATGCGCGCAGGCCACTTTGCGGTCGCGCGACGCTACATCGTCTATCGAGAAGACCACAAAAAAGCCCGCGTACTCAGCGGCAAAGAAGAACCCCAAGACCCCAATGCGCCCAAACTGCGCGTACAAACAGCCGACGGCAAGCGCGAACCCCTCGACGCCAACCGCATTCGCACCGAAGTATTTGCCGTTTGCGATGACGAGGTAGATCCCCAGGCCCTGCTCGACGAGATATATCGTTCCCTCTACGACGACATCAAACCCGACGATATTGAACGCGCCATGATATTGGCAGCGCGCAGCCGCGTGGAAAAAGAACCCGCCTATAGCAAAGTCGCAATGCGGCTGCTGCTCAACGTGATCTATCGCCATGCCCTGGGGTTCAAACCCGCGATAGAAGACAGAGACACAGCCTGTCGGCAGGGATTTGCAAAATTTATTGAAACGGGCATTGAAAACGACCGTTTAGATCCCAAATTGCGCGTATTTGACCTGGAGCGTCTATCTGCGGCATTAAAACCCGAGCGCGATGAAGACTTTGAGTACCTGGGCGTACAAACCATTTTTGATCGCTATTTGCTCCACGTCAACGAGCGCCGCATTGAAACCCCGCAGTTCTTCTGGATGCGCGTGGCAATGGGCCTCGCCTGGGACGAAGACGACAAAGAGGCGCGCGCCATTCAATTTTACGAAGTACTCTCTTCCTTCCGATTTGTCTCTGCCACACCCACCCTCTTCAATGCCGGAACCTTGCATCCGCAGTTGTCCTCGTGTTATCTGTCAACCGCACAAGACGATCTGGAACACATATTCAAAATGGTATCCGACAACGCCAAATTATCCAAATGGGCGGGTGGTCTGGGCAATGACTGGACCAATGTGCGCGCCACAAATTCCTATATCCGCGGCACAAATGGCAGAAGCCAGGGCGTCATTCCATTTTTGAAAGTCGTGAACGACACAGCCGTTGCCGTCAATCAGGGCGGAAAACGCAAGGGCGCGGTATGCTCCTATCTGGAAACCTGGCACCTGGACATTGAGGACTTTCTGGAACTGCGCAAAAACACGGGCGATGACCGCCGCCGCACACACGACATGAACACGGCCAACTGGATCCCCGACCTGTTTATGAAGCGCGTCATGGAAAAGGGATCCTGGACCCTGTTCAGCCCGGATGAAGTCCACGACCTGCACGATTTGTACGGGAAAGCCTTTGAAGAGAAATACACCGCGTATGAACAAAAAGCCGAAGCCGGTGAACTGCAACAACATCGCCAGATCGATGCCGTGCAATTGTGGCGAAAAATGTTATCCATGCTCTTTGAAACCGGGCATCCCTGGATCACATTTAAGGACCCGTCCAACATCCGCTCCCCGCAGGATCACGCGGGCGTTGTCCACAGCTCGAACTTGTGTACTGAAATTCTGTTGAACACGAGCCGCGAAGAAACCGCGGTATGCAACCTCGGCTCTGTAAACCTCGTGGCGCACATCACGCCCACGGGCCTCAACCGCGAGTTGCTGGAAGACACGGTATCGACAGCACTCAGGATGCTGGACAACGTAATAGACATCAATTTTTATCCCACAGAAGAAGCCGCCACATCCAACAAACGCCACCGCCCCGTGGGCCTGGGTGTGATGGGATTTCAGGACGCGCTCTACCTGTTGAATTTGCCCTACGATTCGCAAGGTGCGGTTGACTTTGCCGACATAAGCATGGAAATGATCTCGTACTACGCGATCCTCGCCTCAACGCGCCTATCCGAAGAACGCGGCACATATCACTCCTACATCGGTTCAAAATGGGACCGCGGCATATTGCCCATCGATACCCTGACGGTATTGGGGCAGGAACGCGGGGCCTACCTCGAAGTCGATACATCCGCGCGCCTGGACTGGAATGTCGTGCGCGAGGCAGTCGCCGAACACGGCATGCGAAACAGCAACGTCATGGCCATTGCTCCGACCGCCACCATCTCGAATATCTCGGGCGTGACGCAATCCATCGAGCCGATGTATCGCAACCTGTATGTAAAAGCAAATCTGTCCGGTGATTTCACAGTATTAAATCCCTACATGGTCGATGCCTTAAAAGCGCGCGACCTGTGGGACGACCAGATGGTAGATGATCTGAAGTACTACGACGGCTCAGTCCAGGAAATCGACCGCATACCGCAAGATGTGAAAGACCTCTACAAAACCGCATTTGAAGTGGCACCTGAATGGCTCATCGAATGCGCCAGCCGTCGGCAAAAGTGGATCGACATGGGCCAATCGCTGAACCTGTACATTGCAGCCCCCAGCGGCAAAGCATTAGACGACATGTACAAACTCGCCTGGATACGCGGGCTGAAAACCACGTACTACTTGCGCTCCCTGGCAGCGACCCAGATCGAAAAATCCACCATGGACATCAACAAACGCGGCGTCCAACCCCGGTGGATGCAGTCCAAATCCGCTTCGAGCGATGTGCAAGTACAACGCGAAGACGCACCTGTTGAAACAGACGCGTCCCTCAACGGGCAGGTACACCAACAGGCCCCTGCCACACCAGCACCAACAGCCGAGTCATGCGATATCACAGACGGGACCTGCGAGGCGTGTCAGTAGGGTAGTCAGAGAGATATAGGGATCGCTGCATTAGAAAATGTCTGAATCATGGATGAGGCGGATTAAAAAGCTTAAATCTGCTTCATCCAACTGAGTAAAGTTGAATTTTTTGTGATTATCCAACCGAATAGGGTTGAATTTTTTGTCACTTTAACATATATTGTTACCTATATGGTAACGAAATAGGATGGTACTGTGGACATTACCTTTCGGACCCAGAAACTAAAAAAAACTTTCAATTCTGATAAGAAACTCAAGCAGACATACAATGCCCATATGGCATTGATCATTAAGCTTCGCCTTGCTGTTCTGAAGAATGTCCGGAATCTGACAATGGTGCCCATCACTCCCCCGCTACGGAGACACCAACTCAAGGGCAAACGGAAAGGGCAATATGCGATTGATCTTGTCCCGCCCTACCAGCTAGTTTTTAAGCCCGCCAATGATCCAATCCCGTACAGGCAAGACGGTGGGATTGACACAGACCGGGTAACTGTAATCACGATTCTAGAAGTGGTTGACTACCACTGAAAAGAAGTGAAGGGTATGACTACACATACCAATCAGTACAAACCGGACTACGCAGTTCCCCCGGGATGGGTACTGAAGGACCATCTTGAGACCTGGGGCATCTCACAGGCCGAGTTTGCCCGGCGGTGCGGCCGCTCTCCTAAGCTCATTAGTGAGATAATCTCGGGCATTGCTCCCATTGCCCCCGAGACTGCGCTCCAGTTCGAGAAGGTGCTGAACCTTGCTGCGAGCGTATGGATCGGTATCGAGGCTGACTATCAGCTCCACAAGGCGCAGGAGGCTGAGGCTAAAAAATTAGCGGATTATATTCAATGGTCGAAGAGGTTTCCTATTCGAGAATTGGTGAACCGTGGCGAAATCGGCAGGCCATTATCTGATGTAGATGCCGTATCAAAGCTGTTATTTTTCTTTGGTGTCGCATCGTTGGATTCTTGGGAAGATAAGTACGGAACTGCTAACATCGCATACCGCCACTCTCCGAGTTTCAACAGTGATGAGTCAGCTCTGGCAACATGGCTTAGGCTCGGCGAGATCCAAGCTATGCGTGAAGAATGCGCCGATTACAACCAGTCCAATTTTAAGCACGCACTGAGACAGATACGCCAACTCACGCGAACGCCGATAGCCGAGGCACTGGAGGAGGCCAAAAGACTGTGCAACAATTCAGGCGTAGCACTGGCCATTGTCAAGCCTCTGCCAAAGACAGCACTTAGTGGTGCCGCATGGTGGCTGTCGGCACGCAAGGCCGTGATTCAACTGAGCGTACGCCACCTGATAGACGATCAACTGTGGTTCAGTCTGTTCCACGAGGCCGCACACATTCTGTTTCACAGCAAGAAGGATGTTTACATTAACGTAAATTTAAACAACAAGAAGATCACTAAGTTGGATGGTGAAGCCGATAAGTGGGCGACCGATTTTTTGATATCTCGTCACGACTGGAGAGAGTTCACCAAATCTTTCAAATTTAGTGCTAGCATAATCCAGCAATTTGCCGAAGAACAAGGAATAGCCCCAGGCATAATCGTTGGAAGGCTCCAGCATGAACATCGTATTCCTTGGAAGTCGCATCTGAACAGATTAAAGGTGCGGCTACAATGGACAGATAATACAGATAAAGACTAAATGATAAGTGAACTTGATGTCTTAACAGTGGTCTTAAAAACTGATTAGGACTTAAAAAAAGGGATGACACACTTTACAAACATTATATTTCCCCAAAATAAGCAAAGGGCCGCGTCTTTCGCAGAGACACGGCCCTCTAATCTCAAACCACCTTGCAAGGTTAATTAAAAAATAATAAATACTTAGCCTACTCGCAAGGCAAAAATAAGGAGTTAGCCATGATTGTTAGTTAGACACCTAAGAGCCATCGCTTTCATAAAAACGCATATTCTTGAAGTTTCTGTTCATTTTTCATTTTACCACTTTTCTAATTGAGGAGAAATCATTATGACCTCAAAAATCACTTTGTTTCCTGTTGGCAATGGTGACATGACTCTGATTGGGACAGAGTCTGGACGAAAAATTTTGATCGATATGAATATTCGCGCAGCAGCAGACGATCCTGACGACGAAACTCCTGATGTCGCCAAGATGCTTAGAGAACGTCTCGGACGCGATTCTACGGGCAGACTATATGTGGATGCCTTGCTGATCAGTCATCCCGACCAAGATCACTGCAACGGCCTTTCCAAACACTTCCATCTCGGTCCTCCTGACAAATGGTCCAAAAGCACTGACAAGATATTTATTCGAGAGATATGGTCCTCACCGATGGTGTTTCGACGTGCATCACGAAACCATGTCCTCTGCGACGATGCCAAGGCTTTCAATACCGAAGCACGCCGACGTGTTCAGAAATTCCGTGATAGTGGCGGAGTAGTTTACGACGGCAACCGTATCCTCATCCTCGGTGAAGACGAGAACGGTAAGACTGACGATCTCAATGCGATCCTTGTTCGGGTGGATGAAACCTTCTCATCCATCAATGGCCAATACGATTGGTCAATGACAGCAAGACTACTTGGACCACTCCCCAAGTCGGATGACGACGAAGACATTTTGTTGAAGAACAATTCCAGCACCATTCTACAGTTCTCTTTAGCAGGTGGTGGGACTTCCGATAAATGTCGATTTCTGACCGGTGGAGATGCTGAAGTCGCGATATGGGAAAGGCTCTGGCAACGTCACTATTGGCGGCCAGAATGGTTATCCTACGACATCCTGCTGACACCCCATCATTGCTCGTGGCATAGCTTATCTTACGATAGTTGGAGTGACTTAGGCGAATATGCCAAAGTTTGTAAGGATGCGCGCAACGCTCTTTCACAGGCCCGCGCTGGCGCAAGGATTGTGGCCAGCAGCAACCCGATCAAGAATGATGACAACGATCCTCCGTGTATCCGAGCAAAACGCGAGTATGTGAGTATAGCGAACGGTGATGATGCTTTTAAATGCACTGGCGAGTACCCTTCTGAGAAGTCGCCCGATGTGATGGAATTTGAAATAGGCAGTTATGGACCACGGCTACTGACGGCACTTATGGGAGGAACTGCTGCTCCGGGAATCATAGGCCGGCAACCACTATCTCACGGTTGAGGTTGACAATGGTAGAAGTCAAAATCAGTAAAGCTGTCAGGCGTGCATTGACTTTGATGGAGGGCCATCCGGCTATTTGTCATGTGGCAATTTCATCTTTTGATAAAGCCACGAGGACAACCAGCGTCAATGCGACGTTTGATGTTAGTTTACCGAATGCTTGGAGGCCCTCCGGGGAAAGTCCTTCAGGTGTCAGGCTCAAAGAAGGGGTGCGTTTCGGTTTCCCGAAAGACTTTCCTTTCAGCCCTCCAAGCATATCATTACGCCGGGATTTCAATCGCAATCTGCCTCACATGCAGCCGTATTTGCTTTCCGGGCGACCTGTTCCCTGTATCTACGATGGTGATATTACTGAACTTCTTCACCAAGAAGGATTGGTCAGTATTCTGAATCAGGTTTCTGTTTGGCTCAATCGTGCTGCCATGCTTACCCTTATGGATCCAGAACAAGGGTGGGAACCCGTCCGGCGCGATACGTTTGAGTCATATATTGTCGCTGACGCTGACAAACTCCGTGGATTGGTAAATCGCAGAGGTGGGCACAGATTCTTTGAGTTTGAATATTTGAGGAATATCTCTAATGGCTATAAAGGCTTTGTTCATGGAAGGATTTCTTCCTCGGTGCCCAAAGTAAATCATAATGAAGTGCCGAAGATATTTAGGGAGGAATCATTAGATCAGCAACTCTGCTGTAACAAATCGCTGGCGTTGATTGTCTGGCCGGGTAAGCTCTCGTCAGGTAAGTTGATTGTCACCGACTCTTATTTCCCTGAAACAGTGAATAACGTTGATAAACTTAAACGACGTGCTAAACTGTACGGTTGCCTCAGCGAACTTGAAAATGGCCTCAAATGGCTAAAGCGGTGTCTGTCGCGATATGAAAAAGCCGGTCCATTCACCATAGCAATTGTACTCATGGCACGCCGTCCGTTCAAAGTAATTGGAAGTCAAAGCCCTATTGAGCTATGTCCGTATGTCGTGGACATTCATACCCCTGATTTATTCTTAGAAGACGGGGAAACATCAGTACGACCATCCATGCAGATCCACACAGTAAGCCGGTCCCTCCTCGCTCAATTGTCAGGCGATGCTGCACAATCGGAACGACCGCGCTGGACACTTGTCGGTGCAGGCAGTCTGGGATCAAAGTTAGCACTTCATCTTGCGCGAGCCGGATATGCACCTGAAACCGTACTGGACAACTCGCCAATGTTACCGCACAACGCGGCGCGGCATGCACTTATTCCTACGACAGGCAGTATGCAGCTTCTGGGGATGGATGCTAAGGCCAGAAGGCTGTGTGATGCACTGAGCGGATTGGATCAGAAAGCAACACCGATTATGGCAAATGTTATCGACCTATTGAAATCCAAAACTAAGGTGCGACGTGTCTGTTCAAAGGATTCATGGGCGATTGTAAACGCAACAGCATCTTTGGCCGTCCGTCAAGCTCTTGTATCAACCCAATCGCTAACCACGCGGGTTATTGAGACTTCCTTGTTTGCAGGTGGCATTGTCGGAATAATTACGACCGAGGGACCAGACCGAAATCCAAACACCGCCGATTTGATAGCTGAATGCTACGGAATCCTGCAAGAAGATCCAGACTTAGCGCATATCGTATTCAGAAGTGATGACGCGATGTCACGCCAAAGCATTGGTCAAGGTTGCGGCTCTCTGACGATGACTATGTCGGATGGCCGCTTGTCACTATTTGCTGCTGGAATGTCTGAATACTTACTGGCAAAGCAGCGCGGCGGATTGCCTAATACCGGTGGTGAGATTCTTATAGGTCAGTTGTCCGCAGATGGAATTGGTCTGGAATGGTGTGTTCACCAGATTTCGCCAGTGACAGTCGTGAATACAATAAATGGGGGAAAATGGCGCGTTCATATTCATCCGCGAGCAGTGGCGAAGATTGAGCAAGAAAGAATACGCCACCCGAAGGTCGAGACAGGTGGTGTGCTTATGGGCCGATTTTCGGAAGCATCCCAAATTGTTAATGTTGTAGATGTTTTGGACGCGCCAGAGGATAGCACACGATCAGCTACTGAATTTGTTCTTGGTACCAAAGGATTAAGTAGCCAGATGAGGACCTACTCAGAGTCAGTCGGGGGGTCACTCTACTGTCTCGGCACTTGGCACAGCCATCTTTCCGTAAGTGGCCCATCCTCGACAGACCGGGCAACCGCAAAGGCTATTGACCTATCACGCCTTTGCCCATCGATTCTCTTGATAAGTACTCCTGTAGGTTTTCAAGCACTGTTGGTTGACGAGGTAGATAAATGAGTAATATCAGTGGGCTAATTTGTGATCCGTATGACCGAAAAACTCGGCTTAGTCCTGCGCTTTTAGCTCTACTTCCTTTTATTTTTTTATGTATCTCTCTGTTTCCTGAAATTCAATCGACATGGTCCACTATATGGGGATTGGTGGTCTATTGCGGTAGCATAATGCTGCTGGTCCATGTTGGCCGAAATCGAGGGAAAGCATTGGAACTCTCGCTCTTTCAAGAATGGGGAGGTAAACCTTCGGTAGCTATGCTACGACATTGCGACACGCGTCTTGCCCAAGCCGAGAAAAATCGGTACCGCGCCTTCTTGGAGCGGAAGGTTCCGAAGTTAAAGTTAGCATCCCCAGAGGAGGAAGAAAAAAGCCTTGCTCAAGCTGATGATGGGTATGAAAGTGCTACGACTTGGTTGTTGACCCAGACAAGGGATCCCAAACGTTTCAGACTGATTTTTCAGGAGAACATCAATTACGGGTTTCACCGAAATATAAGGGGCCTTAAGCCCATAGCGATTATCTTGGATATTATCGTCATCACAATCTTATTGATTTGGTGCATTTCTCTCTGGACGGGTGACGTTCTATCTACCCTGAATTCTATCGGTATATACGGACAGATCACTGGGATACTTGTCATTCCTCACTTGCTCCTTTTTTTATTTCTAATCAAGCGAGACTGGATACGTGTACCAGCTGAGGCTTATGCTCGACAATTGCTTGCTGCATGCGATCATTTGGATAAGTCTCAATCAGATCGGTAATAGAACGAAATAAACAACATCAAAGGAAAATGATAACTCAGCTACATGTCCAATCTGGGACACAAATCAACAATATCCCAGCGCTCCCAATATACCTTTTTAATAAATTCAGAACCCACAGGGCGCATCTGTCCGACCATGTAAGGGGTAGATTACTATGGGCAAGAGACACATAGCTCCGATGAAAAGACCTCTTGATTGGTACGGCTATACTGAGAAGGAATCAAACTTTCGGGCTTCTTTAATTCATAGGAGGAATAAATATGGCTTGTAGAGTTGGAATCACCACGAATCCCATCGGCCGCAGACGGTATTGGGAATCCAGATATCGCAGTCTTAGAAACTGGCGGATTGTTGGTCGATATAGTACTAAGACAGCGGCGCAACGAAGGGAAACCCAAATTGCACGCATTCGGAGATGTGTCGCGGCTCCCGGAGGAAGAGGGCCACAACGCGCCACATGGTACGTGTATATGTTTGAGTACTACGGAAGATAACTTTGCGTATATAGATGGCGGCTTTAACAAAGAGACCGGATTACTCACAAGGGTAGTCCGGCCTTTCCTATGAATCTAACATGCGCTCAAATTCATCAAGATTGGACACCTGGACCGCCGCGCGGTGCAACTGTTTGAGGCGTTGTAAATCTTCAATGGCCGAAATGCGAGCAGATAGGGGATGTGTCTCACTCATGCCAATTTGGCGCAGAAATCCCCTTGCACTTCTCAATGAGATGCGCTATGTTTAGGTTATACATAAAATTTTAGGAATAAAAAATTCGAAACACGCTCCGGTGCATGTCAATCGCGTTTGATTTAGGAAAACCCATGACTATTCCAACAATTGAAAGCCGTGTTGCCAGCTTGGAAACCGTCCAAACGCAAATTAATGAGCGATTGAACAACCTTGAACAGGGCCAACGGGAATTATCTACCCGTATGGAAAACCGATTGATCAGCCTGGACAATCGAATTAACAGCAATTTCAAATGGATTGTCGCATTGTTGATCTCTGGAATGCTTGCCAACGTCGGCACCGCTATCACAATCATTCTGGCACTTTCCAAACCTTAAGGGCATAGACAATAGCATATTGGAGTTTTTATTTTTTATATTTAGATGGCGACTTTAAGCCAAGAGGCCGGATTGCTCACAAGGGTAGTCCGGCCTTTCCTATGAATCTAACATGCGCTTTGCCTATATGTTTGCCGCGTTGGTTTTTGTGTAACATCAGTTACATGGGCATTTTGAGGTTGATATATAGAGGATTACTTACTATACTACGTAAGTTTTTACTACAAGATTTTGTAATTTTTTTAAGTGGACAACAAAATATTGTGTTGCATGTAGAGAATTACATCAATATCTTAAAGCGGCAGGGGGTATCGCTTTAAGATCATCCCCTCTCCCTAAAACATCCCCCACCTGGCGCATAGTCATTGACCTGGTAGTCATGGATATAGTGAACGAGTCCCCCTCGTCATGCTTGTCCTTGATTTGTATGACATACCTATCTTGCAGAATGCGACCCACAACAAAAGCATCGCCTGTATTCCCCCTAAAGCAGTATATATGTCTTTAGAATTAGCATCTATGGATCTCCCCGCTGAACAAAGGAACAGAGTAAAGGAGTTGTGATATGGCTAAGCTCATATTTGAAGACGAAGACGTTGAAAGTCATGCAAATATGGACTACAAGGCTACCTTCCAAAACAGTGGTCACACGCAGCAAAACGGTACTT
>JAPOXY010000121.1:0-18178 GCA_026706845.1 Gemmatimonadota bacterium | reverse complement strand
AGAGAATACCCCTTCCGCGCTGTGTTGCGGTGCCACTGGCGAGGCGTATGACCTGACCAAGCGCATCAACCCGGAAGACAAGCGACTGCTCAATTGTCGGCAGGTAGATGTGAACCAGTTGATGCCTCTCAAATACGAATGGGCATGGGAGCACTATCTCAACGGATGCGCCAATCACTGGATGCCGACAGAAGTGCCCATGCAGCGCGACATAGAACTCTGGCGCTCAAATGCACTGAACGACGCCGAGCGAAAAGTCATCTTGCGAAACCTCGGATTCTTCAGCACGGGCGAAAGCCTCGTCGGCAACAACATCGTACTCGCCATCTTCAAACACATCACAAACTCCGAAGCCCGGCAATACCTCTTGCGCCAGGCATTTGAAGAGGCCATACACACGCACACATTCCACTACATCGTCGAATCCCTGGGCCTGAACGCGCGCGAAGTATTCAACATGTATCACGAAGTCGCCTCCATCGAAGGCAAAGACAAATTCGTGATGGAACTAACCGAAGATGTACTGGACCCCAACTTCACAACACAAAGCATTGAAGGCATACAGAAATTCGTGAAAAACCTCATCGGCTTTTACGTCATAATGGAAGGCATCTTCTTCTATAGCGGCTTTGTCATGATCCTCTCCTTCCACCGGCAAAACCGCATGACCGGCATCGGCGAACAATTTCAGTACATCCTGCGCGACGAGACCATACATCTGAATTTCGGCATCGACCTGATCAACACCATAAAACTCGAAAATCCAGAAATATGGACAACGGAACTGCAACGCGACATCTACGACCTCATCCACGAAGCCGTGGAATACGAAGTCATCTACGCGCGGGATTGTGTGCCCGACGGCGTACTGGGCCTCAATGAAGACCTATTCCGCGAATACGTGCAATTCATCGCCGATCGTCGCCTGGAACGAATCGGCCTACAAAGCGTATATGGATCGAAAAATCCATTTCCGTGGATGGGAGAAACCATCGACATCGCAAAAGAAAAGAACTTCTTTGAAACGCGCGTCACGGATTATCAAAGCGCGGGATCCTTGCAGTGGGATGATTAAACCTGAAACTTGAACAAGAATTTATTCAGGCTGACGGGGGAAGGGAAATCAGAGCCTGATACGGGGTGGAAGACACATATCTTCCACCCTGTTTTGTTTAGACTGGATTGCGGCTCAACACCATGCCGCAATGACACTCGTCACTCCTGCGAAAGCAGGAGTCCAGTACTTATTTGACAGACCACTATTGATCAGCCATGGGAAAAGCCATAACCTCGCCTATAGAAGACGCCCCAGTAAGCAACATAATGAGACGATCCACCCCAAGCGCAATCCCGCCAGAAGGCGGCATCCCGTATTCGAGAGCCGCGAGAAAACGCTCGTCAATCGGATAAGCCGGATTCCCCTCCCTCACGCGCTGGGCGGCCTCCTCTTCCAACCGCTGGCGTTGCTCATCCGGATCGTTCAACTCTGTAAACGCATTGCACAACTCCACCCCCGCAATATAAACCTCAAAACGCTCAGCCAGATCTGGCGCGCTGGACTTGCGCTTGGCAAGCGCCGCCATCGGCGCAGGATAATCGTACAAAATCGCGGGCTTCTGCACACCCAGATGCGGCTCAACCCGATCGAGAAAAACCTTGAAAAACGCGACATCTGGCGGATCGTCCTCATCAACCGTCGAAAGTCTCGCCTGCCTGATAAACGCAGCCGTCTCCGAATACGGATCAGCAGTAATACCCGCATAGCGCAACATCGCCTCCCGCACGGAAATACGCTCCCACGGCGGCGTCAGATCAACCGCGCACTGATCCGTCTGCACAACAGGCTCTCCATATAAATCTGTCGCAAGTTCGGCAATCAGATATTCGGTATCCACCATAATATCCGTATAATCCGCGTACGCCCGATACCACTCCAGCATCGTAAACTCCGGCGTATGCATCCTGCCAACAGGCTCGTGCCGAAACACCTTGCAAACCTGGTATATCCGTTCAAACCCAGCCGCCAGCAGGCGTTTCATCGCATACTCAGGCGACGTATGCAGATAAAACTGACGCATCTCATACGTCGTCCGAAACGCTTCAAGGTGCGGCTCCATACCCGGTTGCGGCACCATCAGAGGGGTCTCAACCTCCACAAAACCCTTCTCATCAAAAAAGCGGCGAATCCCCGCGATAATTTTGGCGCGCTTGCGCAAATTCGTCTGCACGTCCTGAGTTAGAGGCACTGCGCCACCACGCGACGGCACCAGCACCCGCAGTCCTGAAGCACAAAAAACATCGTCTTCAAAACGACCCTCAACCTCCACAATATTCCCCGCCCGTCCCGCATCCGCAGTATTAAAACCCAGACGCACCGTCCCCGTCTCATCGGACAACGTATCGCTATCTACAAGCCGCCCGGCCACAACCGCAAACGCACCCGACTGAAGCTCACAGATCCGATGCGTACGCTTACACCGTGCGGGATATTGGGGAGATGGATATTCGTGCATCTATATTGTCCTCATCTCTCGATTGACGATCAAATCCAATGTCATATATTACGTGTTATCGCCTTCTTAACGCAAAAATTTCCTACCCCTACAATCCCAAAAGGATCCACCATGCGCCCGTACATCTGTTGTCACAACCACATTGGACGAACCATTAACCGCGCACCCACCGTCGGACAAAACGCCCAAATGTGTTTGTCCCGCTTTGCCGAAACCGACATTTACGCCGCCATATCAATGCCAACAGCCGTGGGAAGTCCAATCACCCGGGGAATACGGGACATACGGGAACAAAACGCAGCAATAGCCCGCGCGTGCAAAAAATTTCCCCACGTATTTCCCATTGGCATGGCACTCATCGAGCCGCGATTCGGCGAACTCGGCATTGACGAAGCCGAAAAAGCCATGGACGACCTGGGCCTCGTCGGAGTAGCCGGACACCCCCCCATGAAAGAAGAAATCCTCCCCATGGTAGAAGTCGCAGCCGCGCGAAACGGACTGTGCAACCTGCACTGGCACGACAGCTTGATGGACCGCACCGCCCGAACATTTCCAAACGCGCAATTTATCGTACACGCCAGCACCTGGGCTGCGGAAAACCTATCACAGCACGACAACATCTGGTTCGAAGTCGTACAATACCCCGATGGACGGGGATCCACATGGGACTTCAAATGGTTCGCCGACAAAGTCGGGCGCGAGCGACTCATCTTTGGCGCGGACCTGCCATATTACGACTATCGCTTCCTCCAGCACATAATAGAAGAAGCCGACTGCGACGACGACTTAAAAGATCGAATCGCCCATCAAAATGTCCTGGCCCTGATCAAACAATACAAATCGGACTGGACATTGCCGACGCAACCGCCTCAAGCACCCCGCGTGTACAATCCGGAACACCTCTGGGCGTGCAACCCGGATCAGACAGATCGGTTGACCGTAGATATCTTGCCTTGAGGAACAAAAATGACCCGTAAGCGACCAAACATAATCGTATTTCTAACCGACGACCAGGGCTATGGCGACCTGGGAATCTACGGAAACCCGGACCTGGACACGCCCCACATCGACCGCATCGGTCAGGAAGGCCTGTGCCTGAACCAACACTACACCGCATCCCCAATCTGTGCGCCAGCCCGAGCCGCTTTTTTAACCGGACGCTACAACCACCGCGTAGGCGCACTGAGCGTAGAGTCAAACCGCGGACTGGACCGAATCGCACTCGGCGAATCCACAATCGCGGATCTATTCAAAGCAAACGGCTATGCAACGGGAATGGTGGGAAAATGGCACAATGGACTACACGACATGCGGTATCATCCGAACAACCGGGGCTTCGATGAATTCGCGGGATTCTTAAACGGAGGGATGAATTACTGGAACTGGATCATCGAATACAACGGACAGCCGAAATGGTCAGACGGCCGGTATCTCACCGACGTATTCACACAGGACGCCATTGAATTTATCAAACGGCACAAAACAGAGCCGTTCTTTCTCTACATAGCCTACAACGCGCCGCACGGACCACTCGAAGCGCCAGAAGAAGACATCCGCCCCTTTGAAGAAATGGAAAAATTCACCCGCGCCGTGTGCCTCACCTACGGAATGATCCGGCGGATGGACACCGGAATCGGGCAAATCCTGGATACACTCGAACAACACGACCTGGCGGAAGACACCATCGTACTGTACACCAGCGACAACGGACCTGTCCACCTCGGCAAAGGAGAAAACGACCAAACCCGCTACAACGGACCATTTCGGGGCATGAAATACGATGTACTCGAAGGCGGAATCCGCGTACCGGGCCTGATCCGCTGGCCCGCGGGCTTGTCGCAAGGCGAGACATATGACGGAATGCTGCACTTTACAGACTGGATGCCCACGCTATTACAGGCCTGCGGAATTGACATGCAGACGCCTTCTGATGGGATGGATGTCATCCCCGCATTACAGGGTGAACCCCAAAAACTCCCGACCAAACGATACTGGCAATTCAACCGCTACGATCCCATCGGCACATGCAATGCCGCGATGCGAGATGGGGAATGGAAACTCTACTGGCCCCGCATTGAAGAAGCCATGCAAAAAATGAAATCGGACAATCCACCATTCCAGAAAAATTGCGAAGTACCGCATTTTCTCATGAACGTAGAAAATCCACCCGTGGAGCGGACACTATCGCCACCCGGCGACCCGGAACTCTACAACATCGACAACGACCCCCACGAAAACATCAACCTCGCCCAACAACAGCCAGACCGCGTACACCGCATGAAACGCGAACTGGAAACGTGGTTTGAAGCCGTAGAAGCGGATCGAGTGAGCCGCCCTATTCGACCGCAAACAACCGGTTGTGCGCTGGTAGGCTGATGATCTTCGAGAAATGGTAGATCTGCAAATCGGGGTGGTCGGGATCGACCGTGGTGGGCACTTCGATCACGAAATCGGCAAAGTACGGGACATTAAAAGCCACGAAAGCCAGCGCAAGGCAATCGACGAGCCGCTCGGGACGCACCGAAAGGTCCGGGAACGCGATCGGACCCGTATCGACCTGATAGCGGTCGTCGTCACGGCGGGTATTCATCGTCTTAACCGGACATTCAATCAGTGCCCGAAGGCCGGTATCGTCGTTGCGGATCTCGGTCTGAGAAACCAGCGGCGCAAAGCGATACGTCTCCTCGCGAATCGCCGCGTTCGTCGGCAACTCGCGAATCGTCGCGCCTTCGGCGAGATGCAGGTCGTAACCGCCGAACATCTCCGTGTACGGGCGCGTTTCCCTGTAGCGGTCACTGAGATAAGCATGGCGCCTGAAAATAAGACCGTACCCAGCACTGAAGATCGGCAGAAAATCGTAGTTGTCCTGTATAAACAGATCCTTCTCGTGAAAGGTATTCTCGCTCTTGCATGAGGCTGTCTGGTAGAAATCCTCACAGATCCCCCGCCTGTTGTCGATAACGCGGGTGCGCGACTCGATCCAGAAACGCGCCTCATTAGTGTGCCCTTTACCGATCAGGAATGACCGCCCGTAATCCAGCGGGGTCATGTCGATTTGTGTATTGTCACTCATTGATCTTCCTCTTTGGTAGGGGAATCGGCTTGCAATTGACTACCTCCCGGCTCAGCAAGGAACTCACCATTTAACTTCTCACTTCAAAAACCCCTGAACCCGCGGGTGATCGAGAACATCGGTATTCAGCACATCCCTGGGCGTGCGACCTTCGAGCGCGTCGATAATTTGCTCCACGCAACACTCGTCAAGCCGAATAGCGGACTCAACGGTAATACCCGCGTTGTGATTGGTACATATAATGCGGGGATGGTCCTTGTGAATCGCGCGCGTCTGATTAACCGGATCATCGACGAGATAATAATAAAGCCGCTCCTCTTTAATCGCCCGGTTCACCGCCTCGTCATCCACCAGATTGCCGCGCGAGGGATTGATCACTGAAGCGTGGGGCTTCATCGCGCAGAGCAAATCGTAGGTCACAACCGTATCATCGCCCGAAAGATGGAGAGAAATCGCATCGCATTCCTCAAAAAGGACGCGGGGATCATCGACCACCTCGGCATCGTACTGTGCGGCGACCTCCTCAATATCCGGACGGATATCATAGACCAGCAAACGTCCAGAATCACCCAGAAGCGGACGCGCGCGCTCCGCCATCGCCTGACCGATCCGTCCCAGTCCCCAGATCCCCAGCGTAGAACCTTCTGCCTCATAAGTCCTGATAATCTCAAAATTTCCCGCATGGCTATTTCGGTTCAACGTATAAACGCGCTTCAGCGCGGCCAGCCACTGCGCGATCGCAAATTCGGCAACCGTGACCATATGCACGGGAGCAACCGTCACAAGAACACCGCAATCCGTCGCGCGCGGCACATCGACCTTTTCAAAACCCACACCCCAGCGCGCAACAATGCGCAAATCGCGTGCCGTGGCGTAAAACTCGGGCGTAAACACAACCGAATCCGCCAGAACACCCACCACACCCTCGGCGTGTTCGGCACCAAATTCGGTCTCATCGTAAAACGCCACCTCGGCGTAATCTCGCAACCTGTCAATCGCCCTTGTCCGCTCTTCAGATGCAAACTCGGGCCCCTGTAATTTATCTGTAATGAGAATCTTTTGAGCCATATCTCCCTCTGAAATTCGTCAATGAACTGCTACCTTCTTCTCGCCTTTCATCCTGCACATCCTGATCCGCCTTTCATCTGCGTGCATCTGCGCCATCTGCGGATCCAATCAACGGCAACAACGTCTCGGCCGTTTTCTCTACCAGAAAAGTGTAAAACGCCTCACTCAACAGACTGCTCCCGTGATCCTGAATAAATTTGAGTTCTTCAGGTGTAATATCAACGGGATTGGTCTCCACCGCATTGGGGTATTCATTCGCAGGCGTTCGGTCAATCGGCGCGACAAACTCCACCGTAAGCGCGTCATCATACCCCACCTCTTTGAGCGTCGCCACCAATTTTGCCCAATCCCAATTCCCCAGCCCACACGCCATGCGGTTGTTATCCGCCACGTGAAAATCCACCAGCCGGTCACCTGCATCTCGAATCGCTTGATACGGATCCGCCTCTTCGATATTGATATGAAAAGCATCTAAACACACCCCGCAATTTGCACCCGTCGCCTCTGCCAGGGCAAGCGCCTGAGCACCCCTGGTAATAAAATACGTCTCAAACCGATTGATGGGTTCAATCGCCAGACGAACCCCCTCACTTTCAGAGTGATCGTAAACCTCCCGCATGCCAGCCACAGCCCATTCCCACTCTTCATCGGGCGTGGCATCCGGTTCGATTTTCCCCACAGTAGCCGGCACCACAGTCAGCTCATACCCATCGAGTTCCTTAACCATCGTAACACAGTCCTTGACGTACTGCACGGATTGTGCCCGAATTCCCGCATCTTTGGCCAGCATATTGCGGTCGCCCATCATCAAAGTCACCGCCCCCCAGCAGCGGATATTGTATTTACCCCGCAACGCACGCACCTCTGACGTATCATACCGCTCGGGTTCCCCACTGAGCTCAATACTCTCGTACCCAAATTTTGCCAACCGCTCAAGCGTGGTTGCGAGAGACTCTGACCGCATCCAATTGTGCATAGATAAATGCATCAATAACCCCCCTGAACAATAATATCTGGTGTATTCTCAACGCGCCCCCACCAGAGCGCCATATCAAAAGTGGGATCCCCAGTGAGAAAACGCCAGAACTTGATGCGATTCATAAGTTCAATGCGATGGCGTTGCCCGTGCCAGGGAATCTTCTGATTGAGTTTCTGCATAACCTCGGGACTATCGAGATCGTCGGTATTCCACAAACGCTGCTGCCGAACCGTGGGATTGAGGCGCAGCTTAAACATATACCTATCCCTATCCGTAAAATTGCTCCGCGCCGAATGCCATATATTCGTATGCCAGAAAAACATCGTCCCCGCCTCGCAAACCGCCTGCACCTGCCCTATGATATTCTGATAGCGCTTAATCTCAGCTTCGTGAACCCGGCGAAATTGCGTACCCGGCACAAAAAGCGTACCCCCACTTTCCAGCGGCGTATCCTCTGGAAAAAAGGAAATCTGAATATCGAAATGCAAATCGCGAACATCGTACTCTGCATCCTGATGCAAATTGGCACCCTTGCGCGTATTTGCCGGCGTGAGATGCGCCGCGTGGTGATCGTATCGCGGATTGGGACCCACCAGACTGTGAATAATCGCTGCCACTTTGGGCAGGCGAAAAATCTTGCCAATGGCTTCATCGGGCCAGGCCTCGCTAAAAGGCGAACCCATCGGAGCGCGGCGTCTGAGCTTGCCCGTACTCATCTCTTCGTGTGCGGCTTCGCAGAGTTCCCGCGGCACCAGATTGTCAAAACGCAGAAAACCCGTGCTTGCAAACTGCGCCATTTCCACGGACGTAAGCAAAAGATTCTTATCCATTTATCGCCTCCATTTTTTCCAGGACAAATTCAAAATCGAGATAGTCGTTTTCGTATTCGCGCCCGACCTCCGGCGTTTTCAGAAAAGGCACCTGAATAACGCGCCAGCCATCGCGCATCGCATCCAGCACAGAATTATAAGGCGGCTCGGCATCTTCACCTGCAGCTTCAAACATCTCATCAGTCGTACCATCGTAAAGCGACCAACCAACAACTTCGCTCTCCGGACTGGAATTGCCCAGATAGAGAAAGAGAAGTTTTTGTCTCAATTGTGCTTCGGGCATTCACACCCTCCTCATTTTGAAATGAATATACGGCATACAACAAAAAATTGTCCATATTGATTTATATGAGACCGCCCAGATCGAGCATATCGCGCGTGATAAGCGGATCGCCCAGGGGACGGGAGAGAAAAGGACCGTGATAATCTGAGCCACCGGAAATGAGCAAATTATTTTTCTTACAAAAATCAATATAGTACCTGGTCTCAGAAAGATCATTTACCGAAGGCGAATAGCACTCGATACCCGCGATGCCAAAATCGCGCCATAGCATGAGTTGATCTCTGGACATCCGTTCGCCGCCCTGATACACATTGGGATGCGCGAGAAAAGGGAAGCCTCCTGCGTCTTTGACCGTCTGAATAACGATTTCAGGCGGAGGGCATTCAACACGCATATTCAGGTGCTGAGTGATCGCAAAATACCCGGGAATATCTTCGATGATACCCTGATCAATGAGGAAATTCAAAGACTTCCAGCCACCGCGTATCGGATCATAAGTATAGGACTCGTACTGTTCAAAATCGATGCGCGCGTCTTGTTCAGCCAACAGGCGAACCGTCTCCAGATTGAGGGCGTTGCGCTCCTCGCGATTGTATGAGAGAAGAGATTGAAGACCCGGGTGCTCAAAATCAATGCCATAGCAGGTAATGTGATATTCGCGATCGTACAGGGTCGAGATTTCAACGCCGGAGATACAGTGCATACCACGCGCTTCAGCCTCGGAAATCATAGATTGGCTATTCTGAGTCGTATCGTGATCGGTAACCGCAAAAGTCGTGATATTATATTCGGCGAGCAAATCGAGGAGTTCAGACCGCGTCCATGCACCATCAGATGCAGTCGTGTGCATGTGGAGATCAATGTACATGCAGATTATTCCCGTAGTTCATACATCAAACACCAGCACATCATCGACAATCGGACGTATAAAAGTCTGGCTGAGTGCTCTGTGATCCGGATGCGGCAAATAAAAGTCTCGCGCAGCCTCATCAGTAAACCGAATAATAAATCCCCAGTCATAGCCGTAATTTTTTCCCTCCGGGCTGTTATTATACCCCGCAGTAATCTCCTCCATACCCGGAATACTGCCCTTTTCTTTAAGCGCAATCAGGCCATCGTGTAGCACCCGGGTCTGTTCCCGCGTAACCCCATCTTTGAGCTTGAGAAGAACAATATGATCTATCATAGAAACTCCCTTCACGTTATAGTGCGTTCGCGACGCAAATTGAAAACACACCACAGAACAAGCGCATAAGCCACAGCGGCAATATAAAAATTGGTAGATATCCCAAATATAAGAGAAACAAACACAGCCAGAGCAGAACACAGCACACCCATAATCCCGTTCAGAGCCCAGAACCACGGCGTATCGTCTTCATAATCAGTCTGGACCAGACGCATACCCGTCGGAAAAAACAACCCCATAAGCATGCCCACGGGAAAAATGACCAGAACAGACACCAGAACTTTTGTCGTCGTATCCTCAGCCATCATGTGGGACAACAAATAGTGGAGAACCGTATTGAGAGCAATAACACTCACCGCCGTTATAATGGGAAAAACATAAACCCACGGCTTTCGTGCAAGCGGAAGATGATCACTTACAAAACTACCCATACCCGTACTTGCAATAAGTGTAAACAGCAATATACCCAGCGAATAGATCGGGTGTCCAGTAAATACGTTGAGCCGTTGAATCAGGGCAATCTCCACAAACATAAAAGCCGAACCAATAAGAGAAAAATACAGTGCCCCGAACCAGAAACCGGGCATTTGGGTCAAAGCCTTTGGCCTGTGCGCGAGCCACAAAGGCACCCCAATCGTTGCAATAGCGAGAGCCCCGAGCACAACCAAAAGCACGAGAAGCGTGGCAAGCGCTCTCAAATTACCGCTGATAACGCCCTCTTGACCTCGCAGTGCCGCATCCAGATGGCCCAGCTTCAACATATTAAAAAAATACGGATTGTCATCCGTCGGCGGGCTGTAGTCCAATTCAGCCTGAGCCACAGCCTCTGCGAGTTGATCTGTCGATTGGGCAGATAAAATCTGTCTCAAAACAGGTTCGGCAGGCAAATGATCGGGCACATGCACAATCTGATATTGCAATTCCTCGCACACCTGCCTCAACCGATTGACATCAGCCTCATCCAGCGGCTGCCGACAAACCAGCAAAGTCGAAATATTGTCGATTGTGATAAGCGCCATGTGATCGGCCGGTCTTTTGACATCCAGCCGCAAAAGCGATTCAACGCCCAGACTCAACACCCTCCCGGTTTCCCCAATATGTTCTGCACTGTACCAGCGCGACACCGTAAAAATACCGTCCTCTGATAGACGGCTGAGAAATGTCTGCCAGGCTTCAACAGTATAAAGCGCATTTTCAGAAAAAGAAAATGCACCCGCGCCCGTTGCTGCCCAGGTATCGATCAACGCCATCTGAATAACGGAAAACTGCGCGCGACTCTGCGACAAAAAACTGCGCGCATCATCAACCACAAAAGTCACGTCATCCCGATTGGCAAGCCCAGCAAACTCGCGAAACTCATTCTGGAGCAAATCGACAAAAATCGGATTGACCTCAATACCCAGAACAGCGTCGTGACCAAAAAAGAGCGCACTCTGGATATCCTTACCCCCGCCCACGCCAATAATACACGCATTACCCCTTCTATTGAGATAATACCCGACATTTGTAATATCATAACGCAGATGTTCAATATCTTTTGGCGAAGCAAAAGATCTAATAGCCGTACCCGCTGCACCGTCAATCGTCATCCCGTGAAAAAAGATATTTTCTCCTTCTGCTACGGGACTACCACCCCAGAGTTGCGGAGGCAAATATTGCTGGCGATAGACAACAACCCGCGAAAAGGAATTCCACCGCTCTAAAATTTGGTCGCTGAGTCTTTGAAACTTCTCCTTCACAAACATCGGGCGAATGCCATACGGGGTCTGCGCATTGAGAATCCCCAACACAAAAAACAGCAACGCGAACGCGAGATAACGACGGACAGATCGAGATTGAGCAACACGGGCAAAACACGCGCCCGCCAGCGCGCCAATACCGCTGCACCACAACATCAGACTCGGCGCATCAACTATTTCGAGACCGCCCAGAACAATCAGACAACCAGCAGAAGCACCTGTTAAATCACTGGCATAAAGCCTGCCAATCGGTGCATTGAACCGCGTCAACACAGTCGTGATAACCAGACCCGCATAATAAAACGGCCAGGCGCAGACCAGCGTTGCCACAAAAAGCACGATCAGACTCAGAATACTTTTGTAAAATCCGATGGGCAGAACGCACAAAAGGATCAGAGACGCGGGAATAGACAGTGCAAATCCGAGACAGGCTCGGGTAATCGCGTCATATTTGTTCTCACCGTCAAACCGACCTCTTTGCACATAGACCTGAATAGCCCCCGCAGTCATCCCCAGCATGGCAATAGAAATCGAAAAAAACGCCAGATGGTACCAGGTAATAACACTCAGCAGACGCACCAGAACAATCTGGATCGCCAGCGACGCCAGCGCGATCAAAAAAAGCCCGGAATAAGCTGTGATTGAACGTTCGTTTTTCATAGTCGATAGAACTTCATCCATACGGGGTGGTCGGGTGGGGTTCGTCTATTCGTTGATTCGTTGATTCGTTGATGAACTGACCTGAGAGACGGTCAGTTGTACCCCGCTCCGTTGATTCGTTCCCCGAAGGTACACCCATTCGGCGAAATCATCAAGCCCAATACAGGCATCCTTCACACTTCCCCTTGACAGCCCCAATCCGCAGACCTATATAGGTGTCATGGCTGAAGTCGCTCAAGAACACCGACAAAAAGACCCCACCGCACGCGCATTGACCTATAAGTCAATCGTCCTGGGGATAGCACTTGTGCTCGTAGCCGCGCTCGGTGGATTTTACGCACGGCACATCTTGCACACAACGCGGCTGGCGCAAAATCACCTGTCTCTCGCCGTGGTATTTCCCTTTGCAATAACAGTCGTCTTCTTGCGGCATTATCTCAAACTCAATCGGGGCGAACTGCTCGTCATCTTCTCAATGGGCCTGATCGCCTCAACCCTGCCAACGTACTTCTTGAGCCGATTAATCGCCAGCTTTTGCGTACCGTATTACCTCGCCGACCCTACAAATCGATGGGGTGAATTTACACACGATTACCTGCCATCCTGGGCTGTAATTGAACCCGGCCCGGCACTGACGTGGTTCTTCGAGGGCTTGCCGCGCGGCTCGCCTGTTCCATGGGAAGTGTGGATCGGACCCTTATTCTGGTGGTTGAGCCTGCTCGCGGCACTCTGCGCGGTCTTGTTGTGTACAGCAATAATCCTGCGCAAGCAATGGATCGAATACGAGCGATTGGACTACGCCCTCATGGAATTGCCCCTCGCAATGGTTGAGGAAGGCGATACACCATCCCGCTTGCCACCATTTATGCGCTCGCCGCTATTCTGGATGGGCTTTTCTTTTTCGATCTTCGGCATACTATGGAACATCGTATCCTATTTTAACCCCACATTTCCCGTATTTCCCTGGCGGTTTGAAGCCATATCCTTCGGGCGAGATTTTCAGGCAATTCGCATGAACCTCTACTGGCCCATTGTGGGATTTGCCTACTTTATCAACTTAGACATCTCGTTTAGCATCTGCTTTTTCTACCTTCTCGCGGTAATTGAAGAGGGATTATTCAACCGATTCGGCGTCATAATTTCAGAAGCAAATTTTGCTGGCACCTCCTTTGTACCCGTGGGCTGGCAAATGATCGGCGTGTGGTTTACCGTAGTCGGCTGGGGACTTTGGATAGCGCGGTCGCATTTGCGAGATGTCTTTCGCAAAGCATTCAAAGGCGATGCAAAAATCGATGACTCAGACGAATTGCTCTCCTATCGGAGCGCAGTCTTTGGCTTATTGGGCGGGCTGCTTTACATGTCCTGTTGGTTTTACGCCTCGGGCATGGGCCTGTGGGTCATCGCGGTATTTCTCATCGTCATGATGGTCGTCTATATCGGGATCTCGCGCATCATCGCCGAAACCGGCGTCATCACCATCCGAGCCGTCATGGTACCGCAAACATTTATCATGTTCACATTTGGGACCACGCGGCTATCTGCACAGACCATGGTCGCACTCGGCATGTCATTTGGCTGGTGCGGCGACATGAAAACAACGCTCATGCCCGCATTGACCCACTCCGTCCGTCTATTTGACACCATCCAGCACCACAAACGGCAACTCGTCTGGGCCATGTGCCTGGCAATGGGCGTGGGCATTGTCGCATCCTGTTTGTATATCATATCCATGGGGTATGAAGGCGGCGCGGGCAATTACGGATCGCAAATCTCCGGAGGCTTAGCGCGCGGACCCTGGGACTTTGTGGTCAAATACGCAAGAGATCCCGTCAACCCCGACTGGCGCAAAATGGCCTTCTTCACCAGCGGCATCGCCTTTGCTGCTCTCCTGTACTTCTTGCGCTACCGCTACACCTGGTGGCCCCTGCACCCACTGGGACTGGCAACCGGACCTGCGTATCCCGTGACCCATGTAATCTTTCCCATTTTCCTGGGCTGGTTGAGCAAACTCGCGATCCTGCGTTTTGGCGGCAGCAGAACCTATCGCAGTGCCCGGCCCTTCTTCCTCGGATTGATCATGGGATACTACGTGGGCGCGGGCATCTCGTTCTTTGTCGATATGATCTGGTTCTACGGGCAAGGTCACGGCGTCCCGTTTTCCGATTGAGCAATCAGCGATCAGCAAAACCAGTCCCCGAACTTTTTACCAGAAATTTTGGCAAATGATCGAGACGTATTTTATCCTTGGATATTTAGAAAGCATTATTATTATTTAGTTTGCAAATGTGAGATACACTATAAACCTGTTTTTTTATTATAAGGTTCTTTTTGATGATCAAATCACTTGACCGCACAGGTACCTGGCGAACTTATTCCATAGCTGATGGCCTGGCCGGGATGCGCGTTGAACACATTGTTGAGGATAACGAGGGTTATCTCTGGTTCGCCACATGGGACAACGGCGTTAGTCGCTTCGACGGAGACGAGTTTCGAAATTTTACACGACAGGACGGTCTTATTAGTGACAGCGTTTATTTTGTGTCACAGGACAGTCAGAGGCGATTGTGGTTCGGTACACTAAATGGTCTCTGCTGGTACGACGGAGCAGATTTCCACCATTTGGAGGACAATGGGATCGCAGATCGAACTGTGCAGAGCATTTACGAAGACGGTGAGGGACGTGTATGGTTTGGTGGGCACCGCACTCTGGGATATTACGACGGCACTGTGTTCCACGACCTGATTCCGCTCTATCTTCAGCACTACGAGCAGCCGCCTTCTCCTCAGTGGTCCAACCTGTGTTGGGGTATTACCCAGGATCCGCAAGGCCACCTGTGGTTTGGTTTTGACTACCCCATTCGCTTCGATGGTCAGTCCTTTCACCGCTATGATGAGAAAGAGGGATTTCCTCGAGATGGAAACGTCTATTCTGTGGGCAAGGATCCTGCTGGCAAGGTGTGGATCGGTCGGCTTGGACATCGAGACGGGCTCTGGTGCTATGCCGATGGTTCTTTCCAGTCTGTTCAGGTAGATTTGGGTGGTAAATTACGCAAAATTCAGTGCGACTGTACAGGTCGGATGTGGTTCAGTACTTCTGAGGGAGTACTCTATCAGGACGGTGATGGGTTCAACAGATTTACCCCTGCCGATGGCTTGCCCCATCCCGCAGTCAAATCTGTGTTTCGAGATCGCGATCATCAGTATTGGTTCGCCACCTGGGGTGGCGTCGGACTTTACGATACACAGATCAGTGTTTTCGATCTCAGTACGGAGCTCTCCTCAAACGTGAGTGAGGTCTCGCAACTCGTGCAAGACCGGCGAGGCGATATATGGGTCGGGTGTGTCGTTTACCTTCTCAATCCCTTGACCAAAAGCGTCTTTCGCTTCGATGGCGAGCACGTTGCATTTGCAGGTACCGAGTATGACTTTGATATCAACAACTGTTTTGCCATCTACGAAGACCACGAAGGGTATCTGTGGTTTGGCGGCCGCAACGGGCTGTTCCGCTACGATGGGCAGAAGGTTAAAAAAATAGAAACAATCGCAGATTTAGACGGAAAAAGTGTTAGTGCAATCACCCAGGACGCGCAAGGAGGATTCCTTTTGGGGTATTGGGAGAACAGCACAGGAACAAAAAGAGAAAATATTTTTGCCAGCGCATTGACGCTCACTTATCAGCGAGGGGAGGAATTCCAGACCATTTTTGTAGAGAATGAAAAGAAAGATCCTTTTAGCAGCATCGGCACTGTGATTGCCGGGCGCAACAGCGAGGTCTATTTCCATCTCACGCACCAAAATTTCTCCGATAACTACAAAGGCTTTGCGCGCTGGCATCCCAAAGATGGTCTTAAATTTTATGGGATGGAAGATGGGCTGATAGACCACCAGATCACTGATCTGCTCTTAGACCGCGCTGGCAACCTGTGGGTTGCTACTCAGAGCGGTCTGAGTTTCTTTGATGGCAACGTCTTTCACAACTTCACAACAGCAGACGGTTTGCCGAGTGATCGCATCCGTTGTTTGCTTGAGGATCGACAAGGCCACCTCTGGCTCGGCACAGACGGCGGCGTGGCTCACTACGATGGTCAACTTTTTCAGACTATCAAGTCGCCGTATATAGGATCAGTTTCTCAGATACTCGAAGATCGCGATGGAAACTTCTGGTTTGGTACCGTCCAAAGTTCTCTGGTGCGCTATCGTCAGCGGCAAACTTCGCCTCAGATTCGCCTGCTGCAAGTGAACGCCGATCATGTTTATGAGAATATCATCTTGTCCACGGCAGGTCAGCAGGTAATTTTCGAGTATAAGGGGCTGAGTTTTTCCACCCATCCCCGCGACATGCTCTATGTCTATCGCCTGAAGGGATACGATTCTGACTGGCAGCCTGCGACTCGAAAGATGCGGGCGCATTACCGGGACCTGCCACCGGACGATTACACCTTTCAAGTCAGGGCAATAGATCGCGACCTCAATCACTCGGAGATCGCGCAGGTGCAACTCCTGGTAGAAGAGGATCCGCGTATCGAAGCTCTAACGACTGCTCTTAACAGTCAGGGGAGCAAAGAATTCATTGGTCAGAGTACGGCCCTGCACGAATTTCAAATTCAGCTCAGAAAAGTAGCATCCACTGATCTGACAGTACTGTTTAAGGGCGAGACGGGTGTTGGTAAGGGATTGGCTGCGCGGGCACTACACACTCTGAGTGCCCATCGCGATGGCCCTTTTATGCAGGTCAACTGCGGAGCACTGCCAGCAACGCTGATCGATAGTGAACTGTTTGGTCACGAGAGAGGAGCGTTTACCAGCGCAGTTGTTCGCAGACTGGGCAAAGTGGAACTCGCGAAGGGAGGCACGCTCTTTTTGGACGAGGTCGGCGATATGAGTCTGGAAACGCAGGCCAGGATGTTGCGCTTGCTGGACGAGGGCACGTTTGAGCGCATTGGAGGTAGCGAGACGCTGGAGGCGCGAACGCGGATTGTGGCAGCGACCAATCGCGATCTCGAGGAAATGATCAGTGCAGGTAATTTCCGAGAGGACCTCTATTACCGTCTCAATACTTTTCCGATATATTTGCCGCCGCTGCGTGAGCGCAAGGAGGACATACCGGACCTATCTGAGTATTTCAAGAACCGCATGGCAGCGCATATAGGCAAGCAACTTGATCCTTTGACTTCAGAGGTTATTGAGGTGTTGCAAGCCTATAATTGGCCTGGGAATGTGCGAGAACTGGAGCATACGATACAGCGTGCAGTAACCGTGTGTAATGGTTTGCAAATCGAAGTAGGGGATCTGGGGCTGTATGGTTCTCAAATCAAGGGCACTGTGCAGGACCATAAGAGGCGCACTTTACCTGATCAAGCTGGCGAAATCATGCCTTTGGATGAATTTGAACGCGATTATATTCTCAAAGTACTCAAAGTGACCAAATGGAAAATAAAGGGGGCAGACGGGGCGGCGACATTGTTGGGTTTACCGCCTTCTACTCTATACACTAAAATGAAAAAACTGGGCATCAAACGCCTATCGCAAAGGACGTTATAACGTCTTTAGATGTTATAACATCCTTTGTTTAATAAAAATCTGTTAATAAATAGTCTTAAGAGCCAGTCTGATTGTTTTTGGACGTTATAACGTCTAAAAATATAAAATTCAGTCTGGCTTTTTTGTTTTTTATTATACTTCTATCATATTTAAAAATAACATGTTATAAATATAATTTTTGAAATGATTCACAGTGGTACACTTTTTGCTTTTATAAGCCCCATTCAGGTCCCCTCAGAACCAGGACCGACGTGAAGCGCAAAGTTTCACATCCACACACCCAAAGGGAGGGAAGAAATGCATCTG
>JAPOXY010000120.1 GCA_026706845.1 Gemmatimonadota bacterium | reverse complement strand
ACCGGAAATTCAATTGCTTATTGAAGGTGAAGATATAGACGAGATTGAGGATGCTTTTCGCACCCATATCGAGTTTGGTACGGGCGGTATTCGGGGCAAGATGGGGCCGGGTCCCAATCGAATCAATTTGAGGACGATTGGAGAAGCGGCGCAGGGTTTGGCGCAATATATACTCAAGTCGGGTATTGAGGATGCCAGAGATATGGGTGTGGTGATTGCGCACGATACGCGGAACAATTCGGATGTTTTTGCGCGGGAGACGGCTGCGATTATTGCGGGTAATGGTATTGTTGCGCGTCTGTTTGATGGTCCCCGCGCAACGCCTCATCTTTCTTTTGCGCTTCGCCAGACAGGGGCTGTTGCAGGGGTGGTTATTAGCGCGAGTCACAATCCTCCTTCGGATAATGGTTTTAAGGTGTGCTGGATTGATGGCGGGCAGGTGGTTCCGCCGCACGATAAGAATATTATTGCCGAGGTTGGTGCTGTTAAGCGTCTCGATAGAATTGACTATGCGGACGGGGTGGATAGGGGGTTGATAGAGGTGCTCGATGAGAAGCTCGACGCACAATATGTTGAAAAGCTGGTCGATCTTTCCCTTTGCGATGCCCGCGATATACGTGTTGTATATACGCCGCTGCACGGTGTTGGTTCAACGAGTGTTGTGCCCGCGCTTCAGAATCTGGGGTATTCCCATTTGCGCGTTGTTGAGGCGCAAGATGTTCCGGATGGCAATTTTCCTACGGTGGCAGGGGGTGTGGCAAATCCCGAAGATCCGGGTGCGCTTTCTCTGGCTATTGAAGAGGCAAGACAGGTTCGGGCTGATATTGTTCTGGCGAGCGATCCAGATGCCGATCGTCTGGGTTGTGCGTTGCCCGATCCACAGAGAGGCTGGAATGCCGCTCCCGAAGATCTCGCGATTAATGGCAATCAGATTGGCGCTGTTTTGTGCTATTATATTTTGACTTCGCTCAGGGAGCAGGATAAATTGCCCGATAGGGGAATTGTGTGTAAGACGATTGTTACGACTGATCTCATTGGTCTTATTGCCAGGCGTTTTGGTTTGACGCCTGTTGATAATCTCCTCGTTGGGTTCAAATATATCGGCGATGTGATCAATAATTTGTCAGATGATGAGACTTTTGTGTTTGGTACGGAAGAGAGCCACGGTTACTTGTTTACCGATTTTGTGCGCGATAAGGATGCCGCTGTGGCTGCGGTTTTGCTCGCGGAGTGCGCGGCGCAACTCAAGAGGCAAGGTCGCACGTTGCGGGATTATCTGGACGATATTTATCGCGCGTTCGGGTATTTTTGCGAGGTGCAGAGATCGACGTATCGAGAAGGCGCACGGGGCAATGAGGAGATTGCTCAGATTATGAATGGCTTGCGTCGGGATCCGCCTGTTGAAATTGGCGGGTACGAGGTGGTTGAGGTTATTGATCGCCAGACGAATACTGTGCATAATGTTCAGACGGGTACGACGCGCACAATCCAGGGTGCTACGGGCAATGTTCTCGCTTTTACTTTTTCGGAAGAAGGGCACACGCGGGTTACTGCCCGGCCTTCTGGTACAGAACCCAAGATCAAGTATTATGTTTCGGCGACTTCGGCTGATCGCGCAGATCTGGCTGGAGAGGATCTGGAGCAGACGCGCGAAAATGTCGATCAGCTCGCCTATGAGATTGTCAATGGGATGCTTGTTTCAGCAGAGTGCGCGCTTAAAGCGGTGACATCATGACCCAATCGACAGATACAGGTATCAATCGGAATTTGGCCAGTTATGGCGATCCGGAATTTAGCAAGTATATACGCAGGGCTTTTCTCGCGGCTGCGGGATATGACGGCGAGGATGTGGATCGTCCCGTTATTGGGATTGCTTCGACGGCTTCTGATTACAATCCCTGCCACGGACATATGCCGGATTTGATCGAGGCGGTCAAGCGCGGGGTTTTTGAAGGCGGTGGCCTGCCGTTTGTGTTTCCCACGATTTCGCTGAATGAGATTTTCTTTTCGCCTACGACGATGCTTTTTCGGAATCTGCTGTCTATGGAAACTGAAGAGCTGATTACGGCTCAACCTATGGATGCGGTGGTGCTGATGGGGGGCTGCGATAAGACTGTGCCTGCGCAGTTGATGGCTGCTGCTTCGGCTAATATTCCCGCTGTTCAGGTGGTGTCTGGCGCGATGCGGACCGGTTCGTGGCAGGGTGAGAGGTTGGGTGCGTGTACAGATTGCCGCCGTTATTGGGCGCAATATCGCGCTGGGGAACTGAGCGATGAGCAGATCGAAGGTGTGACGCAGTCGCTTTGCAGTACACCGGGGACGTGTATGGTTATGGGGACTGCTTCGACGATGGCGAGTGTGGTGGAGACGCTGGGTTTGATGGTTTCTGGTGGAGCGTCACCGCTTTCGGGTACGGGAGATCGCCTGCGCGTGGGTGTGCGGTCTGGACGCATGGCTGTTGCTCTTGCTCGCGCGGGACGGCGTCCTGTACAATTGCTCACGCGGGCGTCGTTTCTCAATGCGCTTGCGGTGCTCCACGCGCTGGGTGGTTCTACCAATGCGATTGTTCATCTTCTGGCGATTGCGCGGCGGGCGGGAACTCGGCTTACGCTGGAAGATATGCACGAGGTGTCGCAACAGGTGCCTTTGCTCGTGGATTGCAAGCCCGCAGGTGTGGGTTATATGGAGGATTTTCACGATGCGGGTGGCGTTCCCGCGTTGCTCAAGGCGCTGGCGTCTTTGCTGGATTGTTCTGTGCCGACGATTACGGGGCAAGCGTTGGGCGATTATTTGAAGACGGTTCAACCTCCTCAGTCCTGGCAAAGTACTATTCGCACGCTGGACAATCCTCTTGGCGCTACGGGCGCGCTGATTGTGGTTCGCGGCAATCTGGCTCCGGATGGGGCTGTGCTCAAGGTTGCTGCGGCGTCTCCCGAATTGCTGGCGCACCGGGGTCCTGCGGTTGTTTTTGATTCTGCTGAGGATGCATCTGCGCGGATTGATGACCCTTCTCTCAATATTACGCCCGATCATGTGATGATTTTGCGAAATGCCGGTCCTGTGGGCGATGGATTTCCGGAGGCGGGGTCTTTGCCTATTCCAAAATATCTGGCGCAAAAAGGAGTCAAAGATATGGTGCGGATTTCCGATGCGCGTATGAGTGGGACGTCTTATGGTACGGTGGTGTTGCACTGTTCTCCCGAGGCGGCGACAGGGGGACCTCTGGCTTTTGTGCGCGATGGCGATATGGTTGAGTTGAATGCAAAAGAACGCCGCATTGATTTGCTGGTCGATGCGGCAGAGCTTGCGCCTCGCCGCGAGGCTTTTGTTCCTGCGCCAATTCCCGGTCGAGGCTGGCGACACCTGTATGCCAAATGCGTTTTGCCCGCTCATCTCGGCGCAGATCTGGATTTTTTGTGAGATATAACCCTCTAAAAGAAAGGATACCTGTCATGTCAGATTATCAACCTCTCGATTTGTCGGCGTTGTGCAATGCGGGGCTTGAAGTTCTGGGCGCAAATGCGAAGGCTCCTGTAGGTAAACAATTATTCCGCGGTTTGCCGTTTTTGGTAAATGACGCCGGTTCGAATTGTTTTATCGCGTTGGATGAGGCTTCTGGTCGCGTGACGATTCCAATCAACGCGTCGGCACGCCGCGTGATTATTGCCCATCGCTTGTTGGATTCCGATCTGATGGAGGGCGGTCCGTTAGGGGAAAACGTGGCGGATTATCTGTTTCGGATGGCGGAGGGTGAAGAATTTCGTATTCCCATCCGCGAGCGATTTGAGATTGCACATTTATCCAGCGGCGGCGCGCCCTTTCTCGCACTTCCGGACCAGAACGACCAGCTATTGCCGCGTTACGAAGGGAGATGGGCGGATATGGGGCGACGTCAGACCGAGGTGTCGCGCGGCACGTCCCGCGGTTATTTTTTGTGGGCGTGGGAAAATCCTTTGCCGGATCGCGTAGTCGAGTCGCTGGAGATTATCCCGGGTGGTCCGCGTTTTATTATCGCTGGTGTCACGCTTTCGCATCTGGACGAGTATCCCTTTGTGCGACACGGGAAGCGGGAAGCGCGCCTGATTTTGACCCATCCCGAAGATGCGGAAAAACCGTTTGACCTTAGCGTGGACGTAGATCGGGGGACGGCAACTTATGTGCATCCACTGCCCGAAGCGTCTGCCGATGATTTTGTCAATGATGATTTCGCCGGTTGGGGAGAGGCGCAGAATCCCAAATCGAGTCCGGCTTATGTCGAGGTCGCTGCCACGCCTTCGGCTACGATGACGGTGAAGCAGGGCGAGGAAAAGGTGGGCGAGGTCAAGTGGGGTGATGTCGAGGAGAAGAAGGTGGTCGAGACCTCGCGCATGCGCGTGGAACTCCTGGACCGGGGGCGGAACTGGGTTCACGTCACTGTTCTCGATGACGATACGGGCAAGCCCATTCCTTGCCGCGTCCACTTCCGCTCGCCGGAGGGGATTCCCTATCAGCCTTACGGGCATCACAATCAGGTCAATTCCAATCTCGATAGCTGGCATTTTGATATCTGTGGCGATCTTCGGCATTGACAAATTACTTATGCGTACATAGACGGTCGTTTCCAGGGGTGGCTGCCGCGCGGAGAAGTCATCGTAGATGTCGCCCGGGGATTTGAGTATGAGCCGCTGCGGACGCGGGTGAAGATCCAACCGGGTCAACGCGAACTGACTTTGCGTCTCAAGCGATGGATTCACATGAACGAGGGGGGATGGTATAGCGGGGATTCGCACGTTCACTTCCTTTCGACACAGGGCAGTCATACGGAGTCCCAGGGGGAGGATCTCAATATCGTCAATTTGCTTCCGTCGCAGTGGGGCAATCTTTTTACCAATACAGAGGATTTTACGGGCAGGCCGAGTATTTCGCAGGATGGGAATAATATCGTCTATGTCGGTCAGGAGAATAGGCAGCACTTTTTGGGGCATCTCATTCTGTGGGGTCTCAAAGAGCCGGTGATGCCGTGGTGCAGTGACGGTCCCGGTGAGTCCGAACTGGGTGGGACGCTGGAGATTACGATGAGTGATTGGGCGGATCAGTGTCACGCGCAGGGTGGCTCGGTTATTATTCCGCATCTCCCGAATCCAAATGGGGAGCCTGCGGCGCTGATTGCTACTGGTCGCGTGGATGGCGTGGAGATGCTGCGTCATGCGCCGTTCAATCACCTGGAATACTACCGCTATCTCAACTGCGGTTACCGCTTGCCGCTGGTTGGCGGGACGGATAAGATGAGCAGTGATGTGCCCGTTGGTATTTACCGCACTTATGCCTATTTGCCCGACGAGGAGTTTACCTACGATAATTGGTGCAAGAGTGTGTCGCAGGGTCGAACATTTCACAGCGGTGGTCCCATCATTCACCTCACCGCGGATGGACACCAGGTTGGCGATACAATGCAGTTGTCGGGGGCCGGTACGGTGGAGGTCGAAGCGTGGGCGGAGAGTATTTTCCCGATTCATACGCTCGAGATCGTTCAGGCAGGGCGCGTTGTTGCTTCGACGGAAGATAATAAGGGTGCGCGGCGGCTGGAACTAAAGGCAAAGGTGAAGGTGGATGGGCATACGTGGATTGCCGCCCGGTGTGCAGGTCCCAATTATACCAGCGTTCCCCATCACGATGGCTGGGGACGGGGGATATTCGCCCATACGTCGCCAATTTATATCGCCTGCGGTGGCGAGTGGTGGATGTTCGATCTGGAAGCCGCCCAGTATATGCTGACGCTTATCGATGGCGATCTGGCGTACATCCGTCAAACCGCTGCCCGGCACGATCCCGGTACGGCGACGCACCATCACGGCGAGTTGGACCATCTCGCGTATCTGGAACGTCCCTTTGTCGAAGCCCGTGCAGCGATTCATAGGCGGATGCATCAGTTGGGGATACCGCATTGATGCGAATTATTTATTAAGGAATAGATTCAAATGAATATAGATGTTAAGTGGGTGCGGAAAGACGGGGTCTTGATTGTTGTGCTCAATGGTATTATCGATAGTAGCAGTGCTCCTCAATTGCAGCGCGCCCTGGAATCTGGTATTGGTCCGGCAGATCGGGCATTGCTGCTGGACTTTGAGCAGGTATCCTTTCTCAGCAGTGCAGGGCTTCGGATCTTCCTGATATTTGCCAGGAGATTTAACGTACCGGGCAAACAATTTGGCGTTTGTGCCCTTTCTGATCCAATCCGCAATGTTATCACCATCAGTGGTTTTGATCGGTTCCTCAAGGTTTATAACTCTCAGGCAGAGGCAGTCAACGCATTCAAGAGCGGTTTGAGCTAAGGAGGATGGAGTTGTGTCTGATTATTGCGAATCCGATGTCAACGCACGGAACCCCGATAGTGGTCGGGCGCCGCTACACTTTGCGGTAGAGAATAATGATTGTGAAATGGTTGAGCAATTGCTTGAGCGCGGTGCCGATGTCAATGTGCGGGAAAAAACTGGCAATACGCCACTACACTTTGCGGCGATTGGTAATGCTTCTGAAGTGGCCGAGTTATTGCTTGAGCGGGGTGCCTATGTCAACGCGCAGGACAGTGGTGGTACGACGCCGCTACACAATGCGGCGATTGGTAATGCTTCTGAAGTAGTTGAGCAATTGCTTGAGCGGGGTGCCGATGCCAATGTGCAGGATAGTGGTGGCACGACGCCACTACACTTTGCGGCGATTGGTAATGCTTCTGAAGTGGCCGAGTTATTACTGAATCGCGGTGCCGATGTCAATGTGCAGGATGTGGTTGGCAATACGCCGCTACACAATGCGGCGAGTAATAATGCTTCTTCTGAAGCAGCCGAGGTATTGCTGAACCATGGTGCCGATGTCAATGTGCAGAATAATGATGGTGCGACGCCGCTGGACCTGGCGAAGCGAGGGGATGCTTCTGAAACAGTGGAACTGTTGATCAACCGTGGTGCTATCACTTCAGCGCAACCCAAAAACCGTCGGGTGGGCGTGATTCTGGGTGTGATTATTCTCTTGTTTCTATGTTTTATGATATTTGTTGCAGTCAGCCCATAGCATATCGGTAGTGAATCAAAAAATAGACGCCATCCATCCGCCATCTACAGGCAGGGCTGTGCCGGTGATCCAAGCGGCGGCGTCCGATGCGAAGAATACCGCGGCGTTGCCGATGTCCGATGGCAAGCCCAGGCGGGGTAATGGGGTTTTTACTTTGCAGTCTTCGATGTCCTGCGGTGTGAGATAATCCTGTATGGGCGTTTCGATGTAGCCCGGGCAGATGGCGTTGACGGTTGCGCCAAAGGGGGCCAGTTCCAGGGCGGTGTCTCGCGTGAGGTTGACGACGCCGGCTTTTGATGCGGCATACGCAGGTCCTCCGCCCCCACCAAATGACTGTACAGATGCGATGTGGATGATTCTGCCTGATGGTTTTTTCAGGTGTGGCATGGCGAGTTTGCTGGCGACATATAGTGCCCGAAGGTTTACGCCCATTACAGTATCGTAGTCGGCGATGGTTGTTTCTTCAATGCCTCCGGGTATTGTGATGCCAGCGTTGTTTACCAGTATGTCCAGTTTGCCAAATTCGGAGACGGTCCGCTCGATCAGGATTTTCACCGCTTCGTCATCCGATACGTCGGTCTGTACAAAGATTCCTTTGCTGCCGAATTTTTCTATTTCCTCTGCCGTAGAAGTGGTCAGGTCGGTGTCGTGATATATGCCCTGTTTAGGTGCTTCCTGTATATCGGCTACTGCCACATGCGCGCCTTCTCGTGCCAGTGCCAGTGCTATGCCCCGCCCAATGCCAGAGCTTGCGCCTGTGACGATTGCCACGCGGTCTTTGAGTGTCATGGTTTCTCCTTAATCTGTCAATATCTCTGCTATCGCTTCGCACAATGGCCCGATGTTGTCCTTTGTCATGCCCGCCACGTTGATGCGTCCCGAACTGACGATGTATATCGAATATCGCTCGCGCAATGCTTCTACTTGCTCGGGGGTCAATCCGGAGAAAGAAAACATTCCTCTCTGGTGTGCGATAAACGAAAAGTCGCGCCGCACGCCTTTTGTTTCGAGGGTATCCACAAATAGGGTGCGCATGTTGTTGATGCGGTCGCGCATGGCTTTTACTTCGCCGTCCCATTGTGCCCGCAAGGCGGGGTCGTTGAGGACTGTTGCGACTGCCTGTGCGCCGTGCGATGGCGGGTTGGAATAATTTGTGCGGATGCAGATTTTGATGTGGCTCATCGCTTTTTCAACGGTGGTGGCGTCTTTTCCCACGATGGTCAATGCGCCCGTGCGCTCGCGGTAGAGGCCAAAGTTTTTGGAGAAGGAACTGGCGACGAGGAGTTCACAGCCGGGCTGGCTGAGAGACAGGAGGCCGACGGCGTCTTCAACGAGGCCATTGCCTAGGCCCTGATAGGCAAAGTCAACGAGTGGGATGATGCCGTGGTCGGTTATGATGTCGGCTATTTGCGCCCATTGTTCGGCTGAGGGATCGACGCCGGTCGGGTTGTGACAACATCCGTGTAGCAAGACGACATCGCCTGCGGGGATTTGCCCGAGGTCCTGGATGAGTGCGTCAAAGTCCAGGCCAAAAGATGAGGGGTTGTAATAGCGATAGGTTTCTGTGGGTACGCCGGCAGATTCAAATATTTTGGGGTGGTTTGCCCAGGTGGGATCACTCAGCCATACGCGGGCATGGGGATAGTGCTGATGGATGAAGTCGCCGGCAATGCGCAATGCGCCCGTGCCCCCCGGTGCCTGGGCTGTTCCCGCGCGTCCACTGGTGAGTATTTCGTGTTCTGTTCCCCAGAGGAGTTCTTGTACGGCTTTGTTATACGCTTCGTCGCCTTCTATGCCGAGATAATTTTTGGTATCTTCGTGTGTTAAAAGGCGTTCTTCTGCTGTTTTTACAGAGGCGAATATCGGCGTGTTGCCGTCGCTGTCTTTGTACACGCCAACGCCGAGGTTTATTTTTTTGGGGTTTGGATCGTTTTTGAATGCTTCGGTCAATCCTATAATGGGATCCGCAGGGGCCATTGTCAGGGATTCAAACATTATTTTTTCCTTTCGGGATCAGGATGTGCAGGATGTGAGGATGTGCGCGGGCAAAGATACATACGCACGCTGTAAAATGCAAGTCCACGGTCGCCGATTACGCGATGCGGGTGTTTTGCAAAGTTTCGCCCATGCAGATGTTGACAGGTCTATAGAAATCGGCTACTTTTGATTTGATAAAGGTCATTGGGCCTGTTGGCCTTGCGTTATGGAAATCCCAATGAGGAATGAGAGATGGCCCTGTTGACAGATGAAGAATTGTTAGAGACGCTTGAGAAACAGTTGCCGGCTTTGCTTGCGCGGCATCCAGAGATGGAACGGCGCATCTATACGGCTTTTATGCGGACTTTTGCCACGAAGGAAGAAGTCGCAGCAGTCCTTTCTGAATTACGCGATTTTCGTGGCGAATTTGATGTATTTCGGTCAGGAATGGAAACATTTCGGTCGGAAGTCAATGAACGATTTGAGAAAGTTGATGAACGTTTTGACCAGATGGATCAGCGTTTTTCCGATCTGAGAGATTGGGTCGAAATGATCGTGGGACGTTTCCAAACGCGATCTGGGAGAAAACTGGAGGATGTTGTTGCTGGCACGATGAGATTGGTACTTGGAAGGGACGATATATTATCTCAGAATGTTCGTTTGCGACAGTCCCTTGAAGATGAGGATGGCATGATTGGACCTTCAGGCCGCCGCTATGAAGTCGATATTCTGGTCTATAATAGTACTTTATTGGTGTTTGAGGTGAAGTCTGTTTGCGAGGTGGAGGATGTGGATCGCTTTGCCGATAAAGTGGGGTTGATGCGGACTTTGCATCCCGATAAAACCGTCGATGGCGTGATCGTGACAATGGCACCGCTTGATGAAGTCGAAGCGCGATGTGTTGAATGGGGCATCAAGTTGGTGCATTGAGTTGTTTCGAATAGACGCAATGGTTTACCTGATATACAAAAATGCCTTGGCACAACGATGCTGAGGCGTTCTTTTTTAAAGTAGGCTGTCGTTTGAACAACAGATTTAACAGGGGGTCAAGTCCAAAAAGTTCTGTAAAATTGTAGCTCCGTGATATAGGGGTCAGAGCGTTTATTTCCAATCCGTCATGTCCAGGTAGCGTCTGCCGGTGATCCACTCGTCAGACCACTCCATACACAACGCGCCGATGAGACGTTCACAAGCCGCTTGATTGGGGAAGATTTGCACGACATCGGCACGTCTTTTGATCTCACGATTGAGTCTCTCCAACAGGTTGGTGGTACGAATGCGTTTTTGATGCTGTTGTGGAAAGTGGAAGCAGGCCAGACAATGGGTGATATCCCGGTCTATCTTCTCCACGGCATTGGGCAGTATAGGTTCATAGGTGTCCATCATAGAAGATAGGTGCTCTTGTGCAGTGGCAAGATCGGGTGCATTGAAAACGTCTTTGAGTGTCTGGGCAACCTCACGTTGATACTTAGGCGGTGTGATGCCTTTGATATTTCTGTGAAAGTGGGTTTGACAATGCTGCCAAGAAGCCCCTTGAAAGTGTCGTTTGATGGCATTTTGTAAGCCTTCGTGGTGGTCTGATATGACGAGATGCACCCCCTTTAACCCACGTTTTTTAAGGTCTTTAAACAAGTCCGCATACGTGGCTTCTGTCTCAGTGTGCGCCACGTCAATGGCCAAAATGTCGCGGTGCCCACTCTCTGCGATGCCAGAAACGATTAAGACGGCCTCAGAAGCGACCTGTCCCCTGCTACGGATGTGGAGATAGGTCGCATCAATAATCAGATAAGGGTATCCTTGCTCAAGGGGTCGTTCACGCCAGGCGTTGATGTCTGCATCCAGGTCTTGACAAAGCTGTGAGACCTGGGACTTTGAAAAAGAGGTGCCACACAAGGCTTCTGTGATCTTTGTCACTTTGCGTGTGGAGACCCCTTGCAAATACGCCTCTTGAAGGGCAAGAATGAGCGCTTTTTCACTGCGTTGAAACCGTGAGAATAACGCACTGCTAAATCGCCCTTCTCGATCTTGGGGTATACTCAGTTGGATACGGCCTACGCGCGTCTTCAGAACACGGGGTTTATAGCCGTTACGGTAGCCCGTACGCTCGCTAGTTCTTTGATAGGGTTCTGCTTGTAAAAATGATGTGATCTCGGCTTCCATAAACTGCTGGAGGAAGCGTGTGATGGCCTGATTGAGAAAATCAGGGTCATTCAAAAGTGCAAATTGCTCTCTTTGAGAAATTTTTATATCTTTGGGGTAAGTCATCGTAGCCTCCAAGTTAGGGTTTATACTACTTACTCACCCCTATTTTAAGATTTTTCTCGGAGCTACGGTGACTTTTTTACTTTTTACAGAAATTTAAGGACGCTATCAGTTTGTACGTATGCGAACGTGGGGCGCAGCACCTTTAGCTGTGCGAAGAATGGGCAAAATATTACGGTGCCTGTGGGATCGTTTCGTCCGAATAACTTTGGCCTATACGATATGATCGGGAATGTGCAGGAATGGACAGCGGACTGCTGGAATGACAACTACGACGGTGCGCCGTCCCATGGCAGTGTTTGGCAAGAAGGGAATTGTACCTTTCGCGTTACGCGCGGAGGCTCGTGGCACGATTATTATACGCGGCATTTTCGTTCAGCCGCACGCCATTACACCAGGGCGAATGGGAGCGCAAGTCACATTGGTTTTCGGGTTGCGCGGACGATGGCGGTGGCGCCAAATCCCTATCGGAAATAGTGTGAATCAAATGAATGTATCTCAAGAACGCCCCGGCCAAATGATGCTGGGGCGTTCTATTTTTGTGCTGCAGGACTTAAAGTAGGGCTATTGTTACACACGCACGCTGTAAAATGCAAGCCCACGGTCGCCCATTACGCGATGCAGGTGTTGTTTGATGACTCGCCCATGCAGGTGTTGACAGACCCATAGAAATCAGCTACTTTTGTTTTATGTATATGGGATTGAATTGCAAAGTTTTTATTTCAGGAGGCATGAGATGCCTGTTAAACGACAAAAGGATATAGCACGGCAGGAGGCGCATGCCCTAGTTCAAGAGGAGACCGGCGATTCCGATGAGGGGCTTGAACTGCGTGAAGAATTTGTAGAAGAATTGCGTGAAGCAGAGGCGAAGGTTGATGCGGGTATTGGATTAAAAAAATGGTCGGATTTTATGAAGAAATTGGGTATTGAGTGAGATATACGATAATCATTGGTTCAAGTGCCCGAAAAGAAATACGTCGTTTGAGTTCAGATATAATTGTGCGTGTAAATGAGAAGTTAAAGGAGTTTTCAGAAACATTTGAGATTCAGACACCTGTACCGTTGGGGGGAAATCTGAAGGGGTTGTTTAAGTTGCGTGCAGGTGATTATCGTATAGTGTATAAATATGATAGATCAAAACGGCTGATAATTATTATGAGTGTAAAACATCGAAGTGCGGTATATAGAGTTCTGCGCCCTTGACCTGATGAGCATTTTTACTTTGAATTTACCTGATACACAAAGCCGCCCCAACACAAAGATGCTGGGGCGTTCTTTTTTGTCTATAGTGTTGCGGTGCATCCTGTCCATCCTTCCATCCTTCCTATCCTGATCCCGATATTGATTTTCCCACCCCCCTGTCGTATCTTCATCTTATGTCACAGACTGCATACAAAACTCGCGCGGTTGAGATTGCAGAGGCTTATGCCCATTGCGAGGCACTCACCCGAGCGCATTATGAGAATTTTCCGGTTGGTTCGGTGCTTATTCCCAAACGCGTGCGGCCCCATGTGTATAGTATCTATGCGTTTGCGCGCACGGCGGATGATTTTGCCGATGAGCCGGGTTTGACGGCGCAGGAGCGACTCAATCATCTGGCCGAGTGGGAAGCGCGTCTCGATGCGTGTCTTTCAGATCCGGTTGGTCCGATATTTACGGCGCTTGCGGAAACGATTCGCACGCGCGATTTGCCCGTGCAATTGCTCAGGGATTTGCTCACGGCTTTTCGCATGGATGTGACGACGCAACGGCATCAGACGTATCGGGATTTGCTGACGTATTGCACTTTTTCTGCCAATCCCGTGGGGCGGCTTATTCTCCATTTGTTTGGGTATCGCGGTGAGGGCTATGCGCGGTATTCTGACGCGATATGTAGTGCGCTGCAACTCGCCAATTTCTGGCAGGATATTGCGATTGATTTTTCGCGCGGTCGCATTTATCTCCCGCAGGAGGATCTCAAACGGTTTGGTGTCGGGATTTCAGATTTGCGCGATCAGCGCGTTACGCCGGAATTTTGCAGGCTTATGGATTATCTCATCAACCGCACACGGGATCTGTTTGTGGCGGGTTATCCCCTGCTGGATATGGTGAAGGGGCGATTGCGTTTTGAACTGCGGTTGACCTGTTTGGGCGGTATGCATATTCTGAAAAAGATTCGCGATAACGATTGCGATGTGTTTCATCGACGGCCCACGATTACAAAACGCGATTTGCCCGCGCTTTTGTTTAAGACGCTTTTCCACTTATGAACCTGAAAAAACACATTGGCAAAATCGTGCGAGGCGCCCGAACGAATTTTTTTTACGCCTTTGTTTTTTTGCCGCGCAAGAAACGCGAGGCCATTTTTTCGGTTTATGCGTTTAGCCGACATACGGATGATATAGTGGATGATGCGGCTTCGCCAGAAGAGGCGCGGTGCCACCTCAAGGCATGGCGCGAGCAACTCCACGCCTGTTATATGGGCAATGCTTCACATCCAATCGCGCAGAATTTGCAGGCTGTTTTGCGGGATTTTCCCATTCCCAAAGCGCATTTTCTGGCGCTTATTGAGGGTGTTGAGATGGATTTGACAAAGAATCGGTATGCTACGTTTGACGAGTTGCGCGAATACTGCTACCGGGTCGCATCGGTTGTGGGGTTAATCTGTATTGAAATTTTTGGGTACCGCAATCCGCAGACCCGCGAATACGCCGTTAATCTGGGGCTCGCGCTTCAATTGACCAATATTTTGCGAGATGTGCATACGGATTGGCAACAGGACCGCATTTATCTTCCGCAGGAAGAGATGGCGCGGTTTGGATATACGAAAAAAGATCTTGCTCGGGGAGATTATAATGCTGCGTTTATCGACCTGATGCGGTTTCAAGCGCAACGCGCGTGGACCTTCTATCAAACAGCCGAAGAATTGCTTCCCGCGGAGGACCGGTCCGCCATGTTTTCGGCACAGATTATGGGCAAAATTTATGCCCAGTTGCTCGTGAAGATCCAGCGCGCCAATTACGATGTTTTTGGCGCGTCTATTCGTCTCAACGATTTGCACAAACTGGGCATTGCGCTGCGCTATTGGCTGGGCAGTCGTGTCGCGTGGAGGTAATGTGAAACGCGTAACTGTAATCGGGGGGGGATTTGCCGGTCTTGCAGCAGCTGTCCGCCTTTGCGATGCTGGATATCCCGTTACACTTTTGGAGCGGCGGCAGCAATTGGGGGGGCGCACCTTTTCATTTTCAGACCCCGTTACGGGCGATACGGTTGATAATGGGCAGCATCTGTTGATGAAGTGCTATCGGGAGACGCTCGATTTTCTCGGGCGGATTGGTGCGCGCGACGATGTGGTGTTCCAACCTCAGTTCAGGATAGATTTTCGCCACGCCGATGGTGGTGCGTACACGTTGAGGTTTCCATCCTTTTTGCCCGTGCCGTTGAATCTGCTGTCTGGCTTTTTGCGTTTTGGCGCGGTTCACTGGACAGATATCCCGCCGTTGAGAAAGATCGTGGCGGAGTTGCACAGGGATCTGGATATCGGTCTCACTGTAGATGCCTGGCTCGATGATTGCGGTCAGAAACCGCGCATGCGTAGGGCTTTCTGGGATCCGCTTTGTATTGCGGCTCTCAATCAACGACCGCAAAATGCCAGTGCGCGATATCTTCAAGCTGTGCTGCGAGAAGCTTTTTTGGGCGAATCGGATGGCGCGCGTTTGGGATATGCGCGGACGGGCCTGAGCGGTTTGTTTGAGAATCGCGCACGGGAATATATCTCAAAACGGGGTGGCGAAGTCCAGTGCGGAATAGCTGTGACATCTATTGCGCCTGCCCCTTCGGACGTTCGCATCCATACCCGTTCGGGAGGTGTGATAGACACAGATATGTGTATTGCGGCGGTTCCTCCGCTACAACTCGCCAGAATGATTTGTGCGAAGACTTTTGCCGAACTCCATCACACGCTTTGTCAATACGAGCCATCGCCCATTTTTTCTGTAAACTTGTGGTTTGATCGGCCCATTATGCGTGAACCTATGTGCGGTTTGCTCGGCACGACAATGGAATGGGTTTTTAACAAGTCCGTGCTCTATGGCGATCACGACCGCGCTTCTGAGGGCTTTCTCACCATGGTTGCATCTGCGGCGCATCATCTTTTGCACATGTCAAATGACGATCTTATTGATATGGCTTGCAGAGAGCTTCATCAGGTCTTTCCCGAAAGTAGGCGTGCCGAGGTATTACAAGCCAGAGTGATATGCGAACACGCGGCGACTTGCGCGTTGCCGCTTTCTTATGCAGTGCCCAAAACTCAGACGCCACATCCCTGTTTGTTTCTCGCGGGCGATTGGACAGATACTGGATTGCCGCCGACCATCGAAGGTGCTGTCAGGAGCGGGTACGCGGCTGCAGATGCTGTCTTACTGAAATAATTCGATGTATTTTAAGCCCGTTCCCGTGTTGAATAATACGACGCGCTCGCGCTCGCTAACCTGATTTTCCGCTATGAGTTTTTCAAGAGCAGCGAGGGTGGCTGCGCCTTCGGGCGCGGGAAATGATCCCACGGCGGCAGCCATTTTTGATGTGGATGCCATTAGTTCTTCATCTGTGACGGAAAGCGCGCATCCACCGCTGTCGCGGATGGCTTTTAGCATCAAAAAGTCACCGACGGCAGCAGGGACGCGCAGACCTGCCGCAATTGTTTCTGCATTGATCCAGGGTTCGGCGTGTTCTTCTCCTGCGCTATAAGCGCGGACAATGGGCGCGCATCCCGCCGCTTGTACGGATATCATACGGGGGCGCTCTGAGCCAATCCATCCCATTTGTTCCATTTCGTCAAATGCCTTCCACATGCCGATTAATCCCGTGCCACCTCCGGTTGGATAGATGACGACTTCTGGCAATTCCCAATCAAATTGTTCGGCCAATTCATAGCCCATTGTTTTTTTGCCTTCTACACGGTACGGCTCTTTCAGGGTCGAGATATCAAACCAGCCTTCGGCTTCTTTGCGCGATGCCACAATTTTTCCGCAATCGGAAATCAGACCGTCGATCAATTCGACATGTGCGCCCAGGACCTTGCATTCGATGTAATTGGCCTGCGGCACATCTTTGGGCATAAAAATATGCGCTGGCAAGCCCGCTCGCGCAGCATAAGCGGCTGTTGCACCACCTGCATTGCCGGCCGAGGGAATGGCAATGGCCTGAGCGCCCAATTCCGCAGCTCTTGAAATTGCCGCTGACATGCCGCGCGCTTTAAATGATCCCGTCGGATTTAAGCCTTCGTCTTTGATGTACAGCTTTGGTACACCGATTTTTCGCCCCAGTGATGTTGCTTGCAACAACGGGGTGAATCCTTCACCGAGACTCACCTGAAATTGCTCGTTTTCGACCGGCAAAACTTCGGCATAACGCCACATTGTCGGTACGCGTTCTGCGAGTTTTTCCCGGCGCATGGCTTTTGCAACCGCATCGAGATCATATCGGGCAAATAACGGCGCATCTGCCTCTGGGCTCAAATTCCAGAGCTGGTCTTTTGAATACGCTTTGTCCGTTTTTGTGCAGACCAGATCAATGAGAAATCCCATAATTACCTCTCTAAAAAAAAGTTAAAAGCTCATCATAGTATGAGTCGTACTTTTTTTTTAGTCAAGGTCTAACACATCTGTCCGTTTTTCATTCTTTCAACCGCGTATCGGCGTATTTTTCGTCTCAATGTTGGTCTGGATATCCCGAGTAACTCACAGGCTCGTCCTTGATTGCCACCAGTGGCGAGCATCACCCGCTCAATATGCGCCTGTTCGATTTCATACAGGGTTTCAATTTTGTCCGATGTGCTGGACTGTGTGGGCATGAGCACATCGAGATGTTCGGGGCGAATTACCCCTTTCTGACAGGCCAGGGCTGCGCGGTAAATGGCGTGTTGCAATTCCCTTAAATTACCCGGCCATTCACATCTTGCCAGATATGCAACCGCCGCTTCAGAAACTCCCTGTACTTCCAGGCCCGTATCGGCTTTCAATCGCGTTAGCATTGCTTGAACAATGTGTGGGATATCTTCGCTGCGCTCCCGCAGAGGGGGGAGGGATAAGGTTACGGCGCTGAGCCTGTAAAACAAATCCAGGCGAAATTCGCCTTGTTCAATCATGGCATCGAGGTCGCGGTTGGTGGCAGCAATTACCCGAACCTGCGTCTGTATGAGTGATTGCCCGCCAACTCTGACAAATTCACCGCGGTCTAAGACCCGTAGCAGTTTGGCCTGAAAAGCAGGCGATGCCTCACCAATTTCGTCGAGAAAAAGCGTGCCGCCATCGGCTTGTTCAAAACACCCTGCCCGACGTGTTATGGCGCCGGTAAAAGCGCCTCGCTCATGCCCAAAGAGTTCACTTTCGGCGATGCTTTCCGCTATTGCCGCGCAATTGAGTGCTACAAATGCCCCCGACCGCCCTGAAGCCCGATGTATTTCTCGCGCCATCAACTCTTTTCCGGTTCCACTTTCTCCATAAAGCAGGACCGAAGCCGATGTTCGCGCTGCCAGGCCCGCGCGCTTGAGTGCGAGCAACATGTCTGGACACGATCCAATCACCATCCCCGTAGGTGACTCGTTTCTGGGATTTTGAGACAGATAGTGTAGCGCGATTTTACCCTCGACCTTCAATTGAGAGATCAGAATATCCAGCGTCTGCCGATCAATGGGATGTACGAGAAAATCGCGTGCGCCCAACGACAAAGCCTCGAGTATTCTATCAGATGCCATATATTCACCCACAATCACGACGGGACATAGATCTTCAAATACGGGAAGTAGCTTTAATCCCCGTCCATCGGGGAGGATTTCAGCGACAAGGGCGAGATCGGGGTTTTTTTCTTCAATGCGTTTCAAGCTGTGATAAAAAGAGCCCGCTATGCGCGCGTTTGCGCCCAGTTCTTCCAACAGTTGCGCCAATTGCATTGCGCGTTGCGGGTTTCCATCAACAATCAGTATGTCTCCCATAAAACCTCCAATATGTAATGAGTTGTTTTACAAGAGACGTCATGCACAATTTGTGCCAGTGATAACAGAATTTATAACATGTTGATAAATAATTAGTTAAGAAAATTATGAAAATTTTTGATTCGTACATCTGACGCATAAAAGGCGACAGTTGGCTCTTATTTATAAAAAAAATGGCGTCCTTCAAGAGAAGGACGCCATTTTTTGACTGCTGTTGGCTCTATGGGACCACAATAATCACAATATTGGAAGGACTACTGATCCGACCAGCAAGATTTGTGCGGACCCGGTAAACATAGGTGACCCCACTTGTTATATTTGTATCGCTATAAGTAGAGGTCTGTTGTGTGCTGCTCAAATTCGTGTAATTTGCATCTGTTAAATCTTGAAGGGGAGTCCCTGGGGTGAGTACTGCCCGTTGAATCACAAAACTGTCAAACTCAGCGGGCTCTCTCCAGGTCAAAATGACCTCGGGAACATCGCCATTATAAGAAACCTGCAGGTTCGATGGTGCCACGACATCCGTTTCAGCTGTGGTCACTGTCCTGATAGGTGATCGCGCACTCTCATTGCCCTTGTCGTCAATGGCAGAGATCTGATATCTGTAAATCGTGCGGTTTGCCAGACCGGTATCCAGATACATTTGATGCGCCGCATCTACGGTTGTGAGCTCAACCGGCACAGTATTCGATGAGTCCGCGCGATAAATCACATAGCGGGCAAGTCCCGTCAGGGCACCGCCATTTGCATCTCTTATGGGGGCATCCCAACGCAACTCAATCGCTGTGCCGGTACTCGCCAAAACAGCGGCAAAATTGCCGGGGGTAGCGGGTGGGCTATCATCAATCAGTACCGTTGCAGAGGCAAATAGCGATAGTTCGCTTTCTGTGTTATTTACACCAACCGCCTGTACGCGGTACACATAGGTCTGTTCCGATACCAGGGGCGAATCAACATAAGTCGTATGCACGGTCGCGAAGGTCGCTTCAGCCTCGGTTTGCGCCGGGTCTGTGTAGCGCA
>JAPOXY010000119.1 GCA_026706845.1 Gemmatimonadota bacterium | reverse complement strand
CCATTTTTAGTGTATAATTTAGAAGGTTCACCTCAATCATCCTGTGCCATCAGTTTTTCATAGGTGATGGGTAATTGAAATGTTATACATCAAATCGGGCCAAGTCCATGTTGATAGACTTTGACCTTTGGATAGGTGGAGCAACAAATTTTTGACTGGAGGCAGAAAATGAAATTTTCAGTGGATTTATCTGAAAATGAGGTCAAACGCCTACAGGCGACCGCTAAGCGACTGAATGTTCCTGTAGAGAAATTGGCTAAGGCAGCATTAACCGACCTTTTACATTCGGATGCAGATTTTGAGCACGCTGCGGAGCATGTTCTAACGAAGCATCGGGAACTCTATCGAAGGTTGAGTTGATGCGTTATATCAGTCTGAGTGAAGTGTTAGAACTTCATCGGCGTATTATTGAAGAAAGTGGCGGATCGACGGGGTTGCGTGACCTCGGCGGATTGGAATCCGCCATCGCCCAGCCCCGTATGACGTTTGGAGGTCGTGATCTTTACCCGACTCTGATTGAAAAAGCAGCCGCATTGTGTTTTTCTCTGGTTCAAAATCACCCGTTCATTGATGGAAACAAGCGAGTAGGGCATGCCGCTATGGAAGTCATGCTGATTCTGAATGGGTATGAAATTTATGCTCCCGTAGATGATCAGGAACAGGTCATTTTAGAACTTGCTTCAGGGGATGTTTCTCGTGATAAACTGATCGAATGGTTGACAGATCATATTGATGAAGTGAGATAAAGGCAAAACAAAAGGCCGTAAGTATTGCTTTGTGGGAGCAAAAACTCACGACCTTTGAAGAATTATATAATGAAGCCACACCAGAGGAACGGAAAGACCTGTTAAGACTGCATATCAACTACCTGATCTATACCCCTGATGGGATTCAACTCGCTTTATTTGATCCCAGTGTGGATAGGCCAAAGGTTCAGCGAGATGGCACGTTTGGCTCCCCAACCGTTTCACCCACTGAACTTTTCTGTGTGTGGGATAACTTCCCCATCCATCATATCCGCAAGAACAGGAAGCCTATTATCGTAATCGGACATAAGCCCCCAGAAAAATTGGTTACCTAAAAGCTGTACTATCCCAATTATATCAAAAAGGCCATGTATTATCACGAGCTTCTTGAAAAGGGTCACATTGAATCTCAGACCGAACTTGCAAAAAGGGTAGGAATTTCGAGAACCAAAACCCGCTTGATTCTACGGTTGCTCAAGCTGGATGAGAAAATTAAAGATTTCATATTGAGGATAGATGACTCAGATCCGAGATTGGATCTCCTATCTGTCTATCGGTTACAGCCGTTACTCCAGATTAAGAGCAAGGAGAGGCAAAGAAGGAAATTTTGGCAAATGATTGAAGAGTAATTTGTCCTTGGATATTTGGAAATCATTATTATTATTTAGTTTGCAAATGTGAGATAAACTATAAACCTGTTTTTTATATCATAAGGTTTTTTATGATCAAACCACTTGACCGCAAAGGGACCTGGCAGACTTATTCTATGGCCGATGGTCTGGCAGGGATGCGTATTGAACACATTGCCGAGGATAGCGAGGGTTACCTCTGGTTCGCCACATGGGACAACGGTGTTAGTCACTTCGATGGAGACGCATTTCAGAATTTTACCCACCAGGATGGTCTTGTGGGTGACAGCGTTTATCTTGTTTCAGAGGATAGTCAGAATCGGTTGTGGTTCGGTACACTAAATGGGGTCTGCTGGTATGATGGAGCAGACTTCCATCATTTGGAGGACGAAGGGATTGCAGATCGTGCAGTGCAGTGCATCTACGAAGACCGTGAGGGGCGTATATGGTGTGGCGGTCACCGCACTCTGGGATATTATGACGGCACTGTGTTCCACGATCTGATGCCGCTCTACCTTCAGCACTACGACCAGCCGCCAGCTCCTTACTCGCCCAATCAGTGTCGGGGCATTGCCCAGGATCCAGAAGGCCAGATGTGGTTTGGCTTTAAAAACCTCATCCGTTTTAATGGCACATCCTTCTATCGCCATGAAGAAAAAGACGGTATTCCGCCAGGCTATACAAGTTATGTCGTGGGTCAGGACAGTACCGGTAAGGTGTGGTTTGGACAGCACGGATTACAGAATGAACTCTGGTTCTATGCTGATGGCAACTTCCAGCCTGTTCAGATAGATTTGGGTGATGTTTTGCGCAAAATTCAGTGTGACCGTGAAGGTCGAATGTGGTTTTGCACCTCAGAAGGCGTGCTCTATCAGGACGGTGGTGGGTTCCGCAGGTTTACCCCTGCTGATGGGTTGCCCCATCCCGCGGTCAAAGCCGTGTTCCAGGACCGCGATCATCAGTTTTGGTTCGCCACCTGGGGTGGCGTCGGCCTTTACGATGCGCACAGTATCAGCGTTTTCGACCTCAGTTCGGAATTGTCTACAGGAGAGCCAGAAATCTCACAGATCGCACAAGACAGTTGCGGTGATATATGGGTCGGTTCTGTGTCTCCTGTTTTCAACCATTTGGACAAAAGCGTTTTTCGCTTTGATGGTGAGCACTTTGAATTCGTAAGCACTGAGGATGGTGCTGATATCAACAACTGTTACGCCATCTATGAAGACCGCAATGGGGACCTGTGGTTTGGTAGTCGCGATGGCCTGTTCTGCTACGATGGACAAAGACTAAAAAAAATGCAAACAATAGCGGGCTTAGGCAATAAAAGTGTCAGCGCAATCGCACAGGACTCGCAAGAACAATTCCTTTTTGGACATTGGGAATGGGAGAATATAAAAAGCAGGAAAGATCTTCTTGCCAGTCCATTAAAGATTACTTACGAGCAGGGCGGGCAGCTTCAGACCCTTTTTGTGGAAGATAAAGATAAAGATCCTTACAGCCGCATCGGCACAGTGATTACCGGGCGCAATAGCGAGATCTATTTTCATCTGTCATACCAGAATTTTTCTATTAGATGCAAGGGCTTTGCGCGCTGGCATCCGGAAGAGGGGCTCAAATTTTATGGGGTTGAAGATGGGCTGATAGACAACAGGGTTAGCGATTTGCTGTTAGACCGAAATGGGAACCTGTGGGTGGCTACTCAAAGAGGTCTCAGTTGCTTTGATGGCACTGTCTTTCGCAACTTCACTACTGAAGATGGTTTGCCGAGCAACCGCATCCGTTGCTTGTTCGAGGATCGGCAAGGCCACCTCTGGCTCGGCACAGACGGGGGAGCGGTTCACTACGATGGTCAGCTTTTCCAGACCATCAAGGCACCGCACATAGGACCAGTTTGTCAGATACTCGAAGATCGCGATGGAAACTTCTGGTTTGGTACAGTCCAGAATTTTCTGGTGCGCTACCGGCAACAAAAGACCCCACCCCGGATTCGCCTGCTTCAGATTGTTGCCGATCAGATCTATGAGAACCCGCAGGACGTCATCGTATCTACCATAGGTCAGCATGTGATTTTCGAGTACAAGGGCCTGAGTTTTTCCACCCATCCCCGCGATATGCTCTACATCTATCGCCTGAAGGGCTACGATGCTGACTGGCAATCAGCAACTCGAAAGATGCGGGCGCATTACCGGAATTTGCCGCCGGGAGAGTACACGTTCCAGGTCAGGGCGATAGATCGCGATCTCAATTACTCAGAGGTGGCGCAGGTGCAACTCTCAGTAGAGCCAGATCCGCGTATTGAGGGTCTGACTGCGACACTCAATAGTCAGGGGAATAACGAGTTTATCGGTGGGAGTGCGGCCCTGCACGCGTTTCAAATCCAACTCAGAAAGGTAGCATCCACTGATCTGTCCGTGCTGATTATAGGTGAAACCGGTGTGGGTAAGGGATTAGCAGCGCGGGTATTACACGCGCTGAGTCCCAATTGCGATGGTCCTTTTATACAGGTCAACTGCGGTGCACTGCCTGAAACGCTGATCGATAGTGAACTGTTTGGTCACGAGAGGGGAGCCTTTACCAGCGCGGTTTCTCGCAGACTGGGTAAGGTAGAACTGGCGAAAGGTGGCACGCTCTTTTTGGATGAAATTGGCGATATGAGTCTGGAAATGCAGGCCAGGATGTTGCGCTTGCTGGAAGAGGGCATCTTTGAGCGCGTTGGAGGCAATGAGACGTTGAAGGTACAGGCGCGCATTGTGATAGCGACCAATCGCGACCTTGAAGAGATGATCAGCGCGAGTGCTTTCCGCGAGGATCTCTATTACCGCCTCAATGCCTTTCCAATGTCTTTACCGCCGCTGCGCGAGCGCAAGGAGGATATACCAGATCTTGCCGAGTTTTTCAAGAATCGTATGGCCACACATCTGAACAAGCAAATCGGGCCTTTGGCGGCAGAGGTGATAGAAGTGTTGCAAGCATACGATTGGCCTGGCAATGTGCGAGAATTAGAGCATACGATACAACGCGCCGTCATCGTGTGCCGAGATTCTCAAATTGAAGTGGATGATCTTGGAATGATGGGTTCTCAAATCACAGCCTCACCTCTTAGGCGGATCACTTTACCCACTTCGCAAGACCGAGAAGTCGTGTCTTTGGATGAACATGACCGCCGCTATATCCTCGAAATGCTTAAAGCCACCAATTGGAAAATCAAGGGCGCCGGAGGCGCGGCAACATTGCTGGGACTAAATCCTGGGACGCTGTATGGGAAAATGAGAAAACTGGGTATCAAACGCCCGGATAGATAAAGAACATATATGACCTTTTAGGGTCATATATGTTCTTTTGCAATTAAATTACTGTTATTAAGATACTTAAGAGTCAGATTGGTTATTTTTGAGATCGTATATGTTCTCAAAGATATAAAATTCCGTCTGGCTCTTATTTTTTATAATAATTTTATCCTGATTAAAAATAACATCTTACGAGTATGTGTTTGGGGATTCATCACATTGGCATACTTTTTGCATATAAACTGAAGGATCGTAGGCTTCTAAACGGTTTGGGCGGATGAAAGAAGAATTAGGGATTGGTCCTCCCTTCCCGCAGCTTATTTAATTATCGCGTGTTGCGTGGTGGTTCGTGGCATTATTTTCCATGGACCTTGCGTTCGGCGCTTCGCTTCTGGTTTACTGCCGAAGATCAGTCCAACTATCTATTCGGGTTTCGAGTTGCCCGGTCTTTTTAGCTCCTAATTCTCTTGTTATAGATTTCACACGATTGTCCTTTATGCTGAGATTTGCCGAAGAAATACTTCTACTCCTTTACGATGAAGACCGGGGTGATTTCGCGCCCGGCCTTACACCGGACACTATGAACATCGTCCTCGCCGGGGCCGTATTGATGGATTTGGCCCTGGAAAACCGCATCGATACCGATCTCGAGCATCTCTTTTTGGTTGACACCACGCCTCTCGAAGACGACCTGCTCGATCCCACTCTTGCCGACATCGCACGGGATACAGACACGCGAGATGCCAGCTATTGGGTCGCACAAACGGCCAAACGGGGCGACGAAATCCGCGATAAAGCACTTGCACGGTTGGTCAACCGGGGCATCCTGGAAGCCGAGTCTGAAGATATCTTTCTCCTCTCGCGCCTGGTGTCGCGCTCTCGCCGCTATCCAACCATTGATGGACAACCAGTAGAAGAAGTCCGGTTACGCATTATGCGCGTACTGTTCACCGATGAAATTCCAGATCCGCGCGACATCGTTATTATCTGTCTGGCAGATGCCTGCGGCGTGTTCAAGAATATTTTATCCCAGTCGGAACTATCGGAGGTACAAGAACGGATCGAACTGATTCGCAAAATGGACCTGATCGGGCAATCGGTTACCAGAGCGATCCGCGAGCATGAGCCTCCTGTCCCTGCCCCTACCCCACGCAAAGAGATACCGCAGGCACCGGGGTTGCCGCTTCTTGGCAACGCCATCGACATGAAGCGCGATTTGCGCTCGCTTCTCGTCAAACAATACCGAAATTCAGGTCCGATTTTTCGCATCAAGGCATTCAATCGCCGCTTCATCGCCCTCGTAGGTCCCGAGGCTAATACCTTCGTAAAGCGAGGGGGTAAGTACCTGCGCACGCTTGAAACCTGGGTGG
>JAPOXY010000118.1 GCA_026706845.1 Gemmatimonadota bacterium | reverse complement strand
AGGCTGCCAAACAGTGCCAGCACCTCATCTCTATCGGGGATAACTTCATCTCAAGGTGTATCCTGTCATTGCCCAGAGATACCTCTCCTGCGGCACTATCGAATCCCACACCCGATATTTCGCCCTTTGCAAGAGCGAATTGAAAAAAAATCAGGGGATCGGTCAATGTGCCAGCAAAAAGCACTTCACCATTGAGAATACCCCCCATACCTGAAGCACCCGCCAAAAATGCCCAGGGGCGCAAGTCCAGATCTTTCAACAACACTTCTACCGTCGCCTGAAAGCCCTGTTGATCTTGCGCGTCCAGACGCCCCGCTGGCCCCGATAGCACAAAATGTCCGATGTGAATGCCGTGAGATGGCGAATATGCAAACTGAACAGGTCCCTCGTTATGCAACACCACCTGATCGACCTTAACGTACAGCGAATCCATCGCCACCTGCAAATGATCTTCCTTTTGCCCTGCGCGTCCCTGAAAAAGGATCCGGTCATCTACTTGCGCGCCATTGCCCAACAAAAATGATATTTCGCCATGTGCGTACACCGCCTCAAAAAACACCTCCTGCAATGAACGTTCACCCCAGGTCAAACGATCTACTTGCAGGTTCATAGTGCCCGAATCAGGTCGCGTCCACTGCGTCTCTATCGCAAGGTTTTGTAGCGGAATACCCGCCACGACAAGGCTATCTGCACTGCCTTGTGCAAAAAAACCAGGCGTATCCAACGTTCCCGACCAGGTGCCCGATAGAGCCAACATCCCCGATAAATCCACACCCACCACCTCACCTATCGCCTCTAAATCCTGTAAATCCATCAGCCATTGGCCCTCAACATGCCGATCAATATGCCCCTGAGTGGAAAACACCCCACCCGGGCCCGACAGATCCGCGCGAATATCAGATCTCCCCTCAGAATTGACCAATGCAGAAATGCGCAAACTATCAGCCGCCGCATTGCCCGCGATATTCCCCGCCAATTCGACGGTCAAACCGTCACCTGTGATACCATCCACATCACCCGCAAGCGTCAGCGATGTACCCCACTTATTTGTGCCCGTCAAACGGGGCAACGCGACCTCCACCTGGATATTCCCCGCAATAGCTGGCTTTTCTCCTTCAAAATGCAATTGCCCATTTCCATTGACGCGCGTTCCCCAATTCTGCAAATACGTCTCAAAATGATCGATAAAAAGCCGTTGATCTACATATCTTGCGCCATCAATACGTCCCGCCGTTCGCCCTACCTTTTCGGGCACGCCGGGAAAATGTTCAGCATATAGATCGCGGAATCGCATTTCCCACTCGCCATCCCAGGTGGTCAACTGCGCTTCTCCGCTACTTACTACGTTGCCACTTGGACCATTAGCGGTGATCTGGGTTCGCAACAGGTCATTTGCCAAATTGAGGGCAAAACGCACGGAATCGAATCGGGCATCTCCAAACTGCACGCGCCGAAAAACACCCTCAGCAACGGCACTCTCCACACCCGAGGAATTCACCGCGAAAGTGATTATCCCATCCAGACTTGTAATGATACGAGGTAAATCAGCATCAAATCCCGTGTATCCCAACGAGATGAGGTCATCTGTCTCGATCTCAAAAACAGCGTCTCCTCGCACATCAAACGGCGCAAGCCCCAGGACGCCATTAAATGCAATAGAAACTTCTTTGTCCTTCATAACCAATTCTGTAACAAGGGATTGCAGACTACCTTTCACGTTTCCACGCATCTGCATAGCGCGTGTGGGGAGATCGACCAGAGTCCTGAGCTCTGTCAGCCATAGAGAATCGGCCTCTACAATGAGATCAACCTCGGGGTTATCCAATTGTCGCATTGATCCGCTCAACAAAATGCGAGAGCCGTGGGTGTGCAACGCCACATCGTTCAATTGCAAGTGATCGGACTGTAAAATGGCAATACCAGACAGATTGGTCACTTCCAGTGGCGGATCGAATTGCACCGAACGAAAACGCTCCAGGACCAAACGACACTCAGCTTCTCTCGCAAAAATAGCGCCCTTTAGCGCGATATCGCGCACCTGTGTATCTCCAACTACAACATTGGCATCCGCAATCTCCAGCGACTCGATAGCTAAATCCAGAGGTGGCGAAACATCCCACCCCGGCGTCTCGGTCTCTTCGTCAGAAGCATCGATCCTCATCTCAATCCCCGACAACCTCAATTGATGAACGACAACTTTACCAATTAGCAGGTTCCAAAAACCGTACGTCACATCGAGCGTATCCACACGCACCCAATCTCCGATCTGCACATCCACAATGCGACAATCCCCCAGCGGATTGCCTTGAATCTCACCAATTAAACAAATTTCCTCCTCTTGCCAGGACAGGGCGCGCTGTGCCAACCCACGCAAAAAACCATTGGCATAGCCACCTGCGACCAGTATTGCTCCCACCGCCAGAACAATGCCTGTGCCGACCAGGATCCAGATTATTGATTTCGCTCGCTTGCTCATCTCAAATAGTCTCTATTTTATTCTTTTCAGGGCGGACGCAGGCCACCCAACTAAGCAGTCTCTCTTTGCCTCTCGCCTCTCATCTGCGTCCATCTGCGTCCATCTGCGTCCATCTGCGGATTCAAAACGCCTGTCCCAAACTGATGTGATACTGAATGCGTTTCTGTACAGTACTATCATCCGAAAGGCGATATCCCACATCAAATCTCACGGGACCAACCGGACTCAAATATCGAAGCCCCGCGCCTACGGCGTACTTAAGCAATCCGGGATTAAACGCCCCCGATTTCGCATCGACATTGCCCGCATCTACAAAAATGGCTGTACCCAGTGAAAAAAAGATCTGTGTTCGAATCTCCATACTCATTTCCACGCGGCTCAAACCGCCCGTTGGCTCGCCCTGATGGTCTTTTGGTCCTAATTTATCTAATCCCCACCCTCGCACACTATTGAGTCCCCCCGCAAAAAACCGCTCGACATTGGGTACGTTACCCGCCTTGCCCAGTTCAAAAATCACGCCCCCCTGCACGCGCAGTGCCAGCACACTTCGCAAGGGTATGCGGCGAAACCATCGTCCCTCTGCTGTTGCCTGCAAAAATTCGCTATCGGACCCGAGAAACTGCCCGCGTTCGCGCACTGCGAATTGTGCGAGCATACCCGATTGCGGATCAAAAATATCGTCGCGAGTGTCTATGAGCAAACCGACCTTGATCTCGGCAAACGAGCTGTCGGCTGAAAAATCAACCACACCACCGCTGAACTGAGCGATCAAATCCGCTGTCGTTGTAATATTTCGCTCAAGAGATAAATTTCCTCCCAACTCATCCTGTACAAACGCTGCCTGCCGTTCGCGCTGCACAAACCCGCTGATATTCAACCAATTGTTGCTGCTGATAAAATACGGCTGCCGCAGACCCAGCACTGTTTCCCTATTCTTCCCAGAAATCCGCCCAGACAGTTTGAGTTGACGAGCACCCCCACTAAAATTGCGATGGGTCCACGCCCCAGATACCCACAAGTCTTCATCCGTATCATATCCCACACCCAGACGCAACGCTTGAAAAGGTCGCTCAGACACGCGCACATCCACATCCACCCGATTTTTAGAGCTATCCTTTAAGACCAGAGCCACAGATCGGAACACCCCTGCGCGGTAGAGCAGGTGCTGACTCTTCTGCAACGCCTCTTCGCTGAATAGCTCGCCCGATTGAAATGTCAATCCGCGCGAGATGGTGTTCACAGACACAGCTTTGTTGCCCGATATGTGAACAGCACTTAGAGAGCATACGGGACCAGGTGTGAGTTTTAGGATGAGTTCTGCCTGTTGTGCCACAATCGTCGTCTCGATCTCGGCTCGCGCAAACGCATAGCCCTTATTCCGCAACCCGCTTACAACTTGCAACAGGCCCTGGTCCACAAGTTCTCGCGATAGTGGCTTGCCCTCGAGCCGTCCAAAATCGTTCTCACTGTCTTCTCCGCCAATTACCGAAGCCCTGGAAATCTGCGTCAAAGGTCCTTCTGTAATGTGTACCCCCAGCCCGATCTCATCTGCGCTAAGCTGCTCTATAGTCGAATGCACTGATACAGCCAAATATCCCAGATCGCGATAATGCGCTCGCAATTTTTCCAGATCAGAGGCAAGAGTCAAAGGATCGTATCTGCGCGCATGGACCCGGGGCAGAAAATCGTACCATGGCGAAGCGCGCGTGATCATCAGTGCTTTTAGTTCACCTCCCCAAATCGCCCGATGCCCCGAAATGTAGAGCCATCTCACAATGGGGTCATCAGATGGCGTTTCCCCATGAGCCGGTATAACGACCATCATAGCGGCCAGTATAAAACAGGCCCTCGATCTGAGGACCTTTAAGAAATCATTGTAATACATTCTGTCACAATAAGTCATGAAAATTAGAAACCGAGTAATATCTATATTTCCCCAACCCGATGCAATTTCAGCAAATTGGTCTCGGCCCGCGCCGTGATGGGCGCACCGGCCAGGATTACCAGCGTATCTCCAAAACGCACATTGCCCTCAGAGAGCAAACGCGCTTCAACTTCGGCAACCATGCGATCCGTATCATCAATCAGCGTAATTTGACGGGGTTCAACGCCCCAGCACAAGCACAACCGCCGACATATCCGCGCGCTGGGCGTAAATGCAATAATCGGCGTGCGCGGTCTGCGCTTTGAAATCAGACGTGCTGTGGATCCCGATTGGGTAAATGCGACAATGGCTTTGGGCGATACTGCCGTTGATACCGCAGCGGCGGCTTGTCCAATCGCATCGGGAAAAGAGAGCGAATCCAGATTCAAAATTGGCGGCGCCAGTTCCATACTCGCTTCGGCCTTTTCAACAATCCGCGCCATCATTTGCACGGTTTGAACGGGATATTTGCCAATTGCAGTCTCGCCAGACAGCATCACCGCATCGGTACCATCAAAAATCGCATTGGCTACATCTGATGCCTCGGCGCGCGTGGGCCGCGGGTGATCGGTCATAGACTCCAGCATCTGCGTAGCCGTAATCACGAATACCCCCCCGCGGTTGGCCGCCGAAATCACGCGTTTCTGGATCACCGGCACGTCTTCAGGTGATAATTCCACACCCAGATCGCCCCGCGCAACCATCACGCCATCGGCCACATCGAGAATATCTTCGAGATGATCAACGGCTTCGGCGCGTTCCAGCTTCGCAATAACCGGGATCTCTTTCTCTGCCCGTTCAATAATATGTTGAACCTCTCGTACATCGTCGGGTTCCCGCACAAAAGACAGGGCAATATAATCCACACCCAATTCGATCCCCAGATCCAGGTCCTCTCGATCTTTGACTGTCAGAGAAGGCGCACTGACCTGTACCCCAGGCAAATTGATGCCCTTATTGGATTTTAATAGTCCACCCACCACAACCTCACACACGACATCCGAGCCATAGACCTCGCGCACCAGCAACTCAATGTGCCCGTCGTCGAGCAAAATGCGATCCGCTGGCTTCACATCTCGGGGCAATCTCGTATAAGTTGTCGATACACACTCGGCATCGCCTGGAACTTCGCGGGTCGTCACCGTCAGCCTGCTGCCTTCTTTCAATTCAATCGGATCCTCTGCGAGTTTCCCCACCCGAATTTTTGGACCCTGCAAATCCTGCAAAATGGCGATACTGCGCTGCATGTTATCCGCAATCTGCCGAATGCGCCCAACATTCTCCGCATGTTCGTCTCGCGTACCGTGTGAAAAATTGAGCCGAAAAACATCCACCCCCGCCCCGATCAGTTGCTCTATCACGCGCTCCGATGAACTCGCAGGACCCAGTGTACTCACAATTTTCGCTCTGCGCATTGTTTAAGCCTTTTCAGCGGTTAATTCAGCCTTATCTATCACACGTTTATTTTCCCAATAATACGACGCTCAGTCAAACACATCAAATGTTTTTCAAAAAAAATAGTTTAGTAAAAATAAAAAATCCCCACAAAATCAATTGAACTTGTGGGGATAAATAGCTGGTGGACAATAATATATATGGAATACTTTCAGCAAAACTCCTTTCCTAACTGATAAGCCTGTTCGAGATTCTCCTGCCTTATGCTCTCTACGCCTTCTGTCATTCCTCCCAACACAACCATATCCGTCTGTGCCACACCTATTTCAGGACGAAGACGATCATTGAGATAGATACATCTCATACTCTCTAAGATACCGGTTTCTTCGAGATGCTCAAGTGTGTGACCCGCAGTACACAAGACCAACGCCCTATCAATCTCGAGTCCAGATATCGCATATTCCTCGTTCTCATACACATACGTATATCCACAGACACAGACCCGATCAAACCACCCCTTTAATTTTGCCGGACAATCACTCCACCAAACCGGAAATATGAACACCAGACCATCGGCCTTCTCAATCTTTGCATGTTCAGCCTGCACATCCGGTGGAACGGGCAAATCCGGACGATTACCATAGACATTCATCTCCCGGTTGTATTCGTCCAGATTCATATCGGTCCTGAAATCCATTTCGTACAAATCACCTATCTGATATGAGTGGCCCCCATCCTCCAATCCGCGACAAAACTCTGCGAGCACATCACCTGTAAAAGACCGCCTACTCGGATGCGCAAATACGATATAAACATGCATGCTGTTTTCCTGCTATTTTTAGTTTACTTTTTGTAGCGTGTACGCTACATTTTGAATATGAACGTACTTCCCAGAACGGTACGCAATTATGTTTCCCCTCAAGGGCGCGTGCCCTTTGAGGATTGGTTGCAATCTCTCAGAGATAGAAAAGCACGAGCGATCATCCGCAACCGAATCAATCGCGTGCGATTGGGTACTATAGGCGATGCCGAACCTGTGGGCGAAGGCGTATTTGAACTGAGAATCCACTACGGTCCAGGGTACCGCGTGTATTATGGAGAACTTGAAAGAGTGGTTGTAATATTGCTCTGCGGTGGTACCAAACGCTCACAACGCCGCGACATTGAACGTGCCAAAATGTATTGGCAGGATTTGAGGAGCCGCAGCCATGACTAAAAAACAGGTTTTGAAACACACGGTCAGTTATGAAGAGGGACTGATAAAAGCGCTCAAAGACCCTGAAGAAGCTCGGGCTTATCTGGAAGTCGCACTGGATGAGTGTGAAGCAAGCGGTGAGACGGATGGGCTGTTATTGGCCTTACGCGATGTCGCCCAGGCGCAAGGTGGTGTTGGTGCATTGGCAGAACGTGCCGGACTGAACCGCGAACATCTCTACCGCGTGCTTTCAAGTCGCAGCAAACCTAAACTCGACAATCTGATGGCTATTATCTCCGCCCTGGGGTTTCGGCTGAGGTTAGATTGTATCAAGTTGTAGCCCAGCACGACGGGAAAGCCCCTCGAATGCACAACTTGTTCTCGTCCAGATAGTTAGCACAATCAATTGATTTTGTAGGACTAAAGATTGGTGGGCAAAAACTTGGTAAATTCCAAAGACTTGTTCCACGACGATCAGAATGCCCGATTTGCATCAACGTCGAGTCCCGCGGTCTTCAACTCTCCCACGAGTTTCATCCTCCAGGCGCCCGATTCATCAAAGGGAATATATAACACACCGTCATAGTCGGAAGGTGTCTCGACATTCTCCTTTTTTAACGCACAAACTCGCTGGCGGCCTAACTTGCCCATAAAATATCCAAATTCAAAAATGACATTTTGGCGTGCGCGTGGCTTATGAGGCTGTTCTTTGTCTGCCAGGCCACCAGTATCGTCCGGGGTGAGGAGAGCAATTGCGAATGCAACCTCAGCATGTTGTTCAAACTTCTCAATAATCGTTTGCCCCTGGTTGGGTTCTTCATGAAGGATAATAGGCTTTAGCCCGAGTCGCTCGATAAATCGAGCGACGATTTCTTTCGTGCCGTCGTCGCGTCCATGAATTATGAAAACATCACGCAGGTGTTCTGGACTTGTCTTATTATCTGATGTTGAAACTCCGGCGGCTAATGAGTCATCCTCCCAATACTCCTCGACCTCTTCAATCATTGATTGCAAAACGGAAGTAGCCTGCTCTAGCCCGCTGATATACCATCCATGGTAGTCTGATCCTGTCATGCCTGAAGTTGCTATTGGTGGTACGTAGCTGATCGAGGTGAAGTCGCTTACATGGCGGGAGTTCTCTCCAAATGTGTTGGCAATGGCAATTTCGGTGTTACGGTCCCATTTCTGAAACTCAGGTGAACTGCTACGGCGTTGCTGTTGCTTAAGATCCTCTATTGCGTTAAGTGCCTTTTGAAGGCGTTGTATCGCTTTGTCTTTTGGTGGTCTTGTCATTATTTTCTCAAACATGTCTTCCTATGTTTTGCTTTGGAGTCCTAATAGCCCATAAATCAGTAATTCCCACAAGGACAAAGCAGCTAAAAAATGATGTATTTGAGCTAATCATTGATAGATTCTCCAAATTCCTGAAAATTCTTTGCTAAAGGCTATACTCCCGACCCCTCTATCGTATGTGATCTGGAGAGTGCCTTCGTCCGCTGTAAATATATGATGCTCTGTCCAGATCCGCACTTCAACAATGTTGCCTGGTCTAAGGTTATTCAAGGACACATTTCTATCTACCGGAGTTACATATTGGACTGTGTCTGGATGATTAATAAGAGCGATTCCGCGACGTGGAATATCGAGAACAATATCTGACGCTACTCTATCTCCTTCGTTTCGTATTTTGATGATCACATAGCCTCGATAATAGACAAAGTCTTCCTCAAAGACAGCTTGAATCGAATCTGAGAGTTCAGAAACAATACGTTGTAAAGAATCTTGGGATATAGTAGAGTCTCTTTCCACAATGAAATCATATAGGTAGTGCAAAGAAGTTCTATTTTTTAGACTATCGCGTGCTGCCTCAAATTGGGGTGGGTAATACAAGGTTGTGTGCCAACCATATCCTACTAAATCAGGGCCACTTGGGGACAGATTTATATACATTGTAACTATTGCACCAATACAAGTCACAATAGCCATAAATTTCCCAGCGATTCGTCCACCAACTAACCTTTTCAGAATCATCAGAATTTTTGCTCATGTCATACTCATTTATGAATCGTCTCAACGCGACTCTGTGCATCTGCTAATTTCTGATAGAACATGGGGTCTGATTTCCGAGATGCTGTTCGTTTTGTCTCGAAATCTGCTTTCGATTGCTCAAGATATGTCTCAATTTCTGATCGATGAGCAAGATAGAACGCAATAGCTCCATAGACTTGTTCGAGTGTCAGTACAGGAAGCGATTGGGCAATGCTCTCAGGAGATTGACCATCCAGAAAAGCATAAACAATGGTATCCAGAGAGACCCGACTATTAGCAATCCAATAGCCTTCATCGCGTCGTTCAACATAAGCCTTGTTCATATTCTCATCTTTCATCTGCGTCCATCTGCGGATACTTTTTACCTTTCACTACTTATACCCCAAATTAGGCGCCAGCCAGCGTTCCATCTCTGCCATCTGCATTCCCTTGCGCCGTGCGTAATCGGCCACTTGATCCGCGTCGATCTTGCCCACGGCAAAATAGCGCGCATCGGGATGTGCGAGATACCACCCGCTGACCGAAGCTGCTGGGGACATCGCAAAATTCTCCGTCAACCGAATATCCGTCTCTCGCTCAACCCCGAGCAAATCAAACAAAGTCTGCTTCTCTGTGTGATCCGGACAAGCGGGATAACCCGGCGCGGGGCGAATACCGCGATACCTCTCCCTGATCAAATCCTCATTGCTCAACACTTCGTCCAGACCATAGCCCCAATCTTTCCGCGCCTTCGCGTGCAAAAACTCGGCAAATGCCTCGGCCAGGCGATCCGCTAAAGCCTGGAGCAAAATGGCATTATAATCATCCAGCGCGTGTTTAAACGCCGCTGCTTTTGCGTCAACGCCCAATCCCGCAGTTACGGCAAACGCCCCGATATAATCTGCGTATCCGGCTGGTGCGACAAAATCGGCCAGTGAAAAATACGGTCCTCCCGTGCGTTTTTCCTGCTGCTGGCGCAACATGGGCAAACGTGCTCGCTCGGCATCTCTGCGCTCATCTTCAAACACGACAATATCGTCGCCATCGGCATTTGCAGGGAAAAATCCGTACACAGCCTGTGCCTGGATCCATCCCTCATCCACAATCGCCTGGAGCATCGCCTGAGCATCGTCGAATAATTTGCGCGCCTCTGCGCCCTTGTTCGGATCATTCAATATCTTCGGATAACTGCCCCGCAACTCCCATGCGTGGAAAAACGGTCCCCAATCGATAAAATTGACCAATTGAGAAATCGGGAAATCACACAAATCCTGCACACCCGTAAACTTGGGCTTGGGAAGATCAAACTGTGCCCAATCAAACATCTGGCGACGCGATAGAGCATCCGAATACGAAATAAGCGGCCTACGAGAAATGTCAAACTCGGCCAATGCCCGCTGCTGCGATTTGCGATTTGCCCGTACATACTCGTCGCGTTGCTCGGCATTCAACAGCGTACCCACCACACCTGTTGCACGCGATGCATCCACAACATGCACGGTAGCATAATCGTAAACCGGCGCAATTTTCACCGCCGTATGCCTGCGGCTCGTGGTCGCTCCCCCAATTAAAAGGGGCACGTCAAACTCCTCGCGCTGCATCTCCCGTGCGACGTGGACCATCTCATTGAGCGACGGTGTGATCAAACCGCTCAGCCCGATGATATCGACCTCTTTTTCTCGCGCGACTTTCAAAATGCGATCCGCGGGTACCATCACACCCAGGTCGATCACCTCGTAATTATTGCACCCTAAAACCACGCCCACGATATTCTTGCCAATATCGTGAACATCGCCCTTCACCGTCGCCATCAGAACCTTGCCCCGCGCCCGGCCGCCTGCTTTCTCCTCTTCCATCAAAGGCTCGAGATACGCCACCGCCTGCTTCATCACCCGCGCTGTTTTGACCACCTGGGGCAAAAACATTTTGCCTGCGCCAAACAAATCGCCCACCACATTCATCCCGTCCATCAATGGACCTTCGATCATCTCCAGGGGTTTGTACTTGCCAAGCGCCTCTTCCAAATCCTCTTCCAGATGCTCTGACTGCCCGTGCAACAACGCGTGCTTCAAGCGATCTTCAACCGATCCCTGCCGCCATGCATCGTCTTTTTGACGGCTCCTGCCCTCTGACCGCACAGACTCGGCGAAATCCACCAGCCTTTCCGTCGCATCTTTCCGCCTGTTGAACAACACATCTTCAATCAGCACGCGCAACTTCTCGGGGATTTCTTCATACACCATCAACTGCCCGGCATTGACAATGCCCATATCCAGACCCGCTTGAATGGCGTGGTACAAAAAAGCCGCGTGAATCGCTTCTCGCACGTAATCATTGCCCCGAAATGAGAACGAAATATTGCTCACACCACCGCTCGTTTTCGCACCCGGACACAGGTCTTTGATCTGCCTTATGGCCTCGATAAAATTGACCGCATAATCGTTGTGCTCTTCAATACCCGTTGCAACGGTCAAAATATTCGGATCAAAAATAATATCCGACGCATCCATCCCCACATCTTCGGTCAAAATGCGATATGCGCGCTGGCAAATCCGCACCTTATCTTCAATTGATGTCGCCTGCCCCTTCTCATCAAACGCCATCACCACAACCGCAGCACCGTAGCGCAACACAGTCTCCGCCTGTGACTTAAAAACTGCCTCGCCTTCTTTCAAACTTATGGAATTGACAATCGCCTTGCCCTGTACGCATTTCAACCCAGCTTCGATCACTTCAAAATCAGAACTGTCAATCACAATTGGCACGCGCGCAATATCGGGTTCGCCCGCGATCAGCTTCAAAAACCTCGCCATAGCATCTTTTGAGTCGAGCAATCCCTCATCCATATTGACATCGATCATATTCGCCCCACCAGCCACCTGCTCCCGCGCAACTGCCAGTGCTGCCGCATAATCACCCGTTTTGATCAACCGCGCAAACCGCCGCGACCCCGTCACATTGGTGCGCTCGCCAATCATAATAAAATTGGAATCCGGATAAATGATCATCGGCTCTAAACCGCTGAACCGCGACACAGAAGGCCGCTCGGGAATTTTTCTCGGCGCCTTATCGGATACAGCTTCGGCAATCGCAGCAATATATTCGGGCGTGGTACCACAACATCCACCCACGATATTGAGCCAACCCTGCGCGGCAAAATCGCCCAAAATACCCGCCATGTGGCCCGGAGAATCGTCGTATTCCCCAAACTCATTGGGCAAACCCGCATTGGGATAACAACTCATAAACGCCGGTGCAAAATGCGACAAAGCCTCCACATAAGGCCGCATTTCTCGCGCACCCAGAGCGCAGTTAATCCCCACGCTCAAGGGCTGCGCGTGCGCCACCGACAACCAGAATGCCTCTATCGTCTGTCCGGACAACGTGCGGCCGCTTTGATCGGCCACCGTGCCAGAAATCATCACGGGCACTTTCACGCCGTGATCCAGAAAATAACGCGACACGGCAAATAGTGCGGCTTTGGCTGTGAGCGTATCGAACACCGTCTCCACCAGGATGAGATCCACACCGCCAGCCATCAAGCCCTCGACCTGCGCGTAATACCCATTGACCACATCTTCAAATGTATGCGTGCGAAAAGCCGGATCATTCACATTGGGCGAGAGTGAAAGCGTACAACTCGTTGGTCCCAGAGCACCCGCAACAAATCGCGGCTTATCTGGATTTTGTTTTGTCACCTTATCCGCTACTTTTCGCGCAACCTGTGCGGCTGCCACATTGAGATCATAAACCCGGTCCTGAAGCTGATACTCCGCCATTGAAATCGGCGTGGCATTAAACGTATTCGTCTCGATAATATCCGCTCCAGCATCCAAAAATCGCCGATGGATATCCGCGATCAAATGCGGCTGCGTCAGACACAAAAGATCGCTACACCCTTTTACATCAACGGGATGATCGCCAAAGTCCTCGCCTCGAAACGCCCGCTCGTCCAGATCATAAGCCTGAATCATCGTAGCCATTGCCCCATCAAGCAGCAAAATGCGCTCTGACATCAAGTTGCGAATGGTTGTCTCTATATCATGCATACATCTTTTCTCTTATTCGGTTGAACAGGAAAACGTCGAAGACAAAGATAAAATAAATAGCGTGCCTGACCAATCAACAGGCCGTTGAGTTTAATCAACTAACAGGCACGCACTTGCCCATCATCAAAAAATCGCCGCGGCCAATCCGCCGGCCATTACCATCCCAATCGAAATCCAGCGAAACACCGCCACCTGGTGAACCCGTGCGCGGAGATAAGTCGCGGTCAAAAATCCCAAAATCAAACCCGGCGCACCCCAGAGGACAAATTGCAAACTCTCAATCGTCAACACCCCTACTGCCCACAACACGCAGAGACTCAACGTGGAAGTACACAAAAAACAGGTCAGAAGCGTTGCGCGCATCATCGCCTGCGGCCAGCGCTGTTTCAGCCCAAACAGAACGATAGGCGGTCCAGATACACCGATACTGGACGACAAAAAACCGCTGAACATACCCACACTCAAACAGGTCAGTGCGTCGTGTCGAAAGGGATTACCCGGTCGCAACTGCAAAACAATTGCCAATACCACCATCGCCAGACCAATGGCGCGCTTCATCACCTCTGCATCTGTATCGCGTAAAACAAGCGCGCCGACAGGCATGCCCACAATCGCACTCCCCACAATCATCCCCAGTACCTTCCAATCCACATCCCGCCGGAGTTGAATAAATTGCCCCGTGCCCAAAGGCAAATAAGACATCAAAACCCCGGGCACAACCACCTGTGCGGGAAACCACAAAACCATCGCCGGTATAGAAAGCAGGTTAAACCCAAACCCGGTCAACCCCTGCAAGCTACCCGCAATCCAAAAAATACTGCTCGCATAGCATATTTCGCGTATTGGAAAATCCATTGTGTAGTGGTTGCTTTTTGCCTCTTATTTTTGTTTTTTACCTCAATGAACGCAATCATCCGCAACCCCCTTATCCTCCCCGTCTTTATCCCCACATTTTTACTCAGACTGGGCAGTGGCCTGCTCGTCCCCATATTGCCACTCTACGCCAAATCGTTTGACATTTCCTACGGCCTCGTCGGTCTCGTGCTCGCTGCCGAAGGTATCGGCCACCTCTTTGGCGACCTGCCCGCGGCCATGGTGCTCAACCGCATCGGTCGCAAATCCGCGATGCTATTGGGAGTAATAACAGTTGCACTTTGCGGCGCAGGCCTCTTTTTTGCTCCCTCTATCTTTGTGGTATTCCTGCTGCGCTTTGTGGGCGGAATAGGCGGCGCACTTTGGGACATCTCGCGGTATGCTTATTTGGCCGATGCCACAGCAGTCCACCAGAGGGGCCGCGCTCTCTCTGTATTTGGTGGCATCAGCCGCATCGGCACCTTTTTGGGACCTGTCATCGGCGGCTATATTGCCTCTGTCGCCTCCGTAAGATATCCATTCCTCGTTTATGGCGGCATCTCACTCTTAGCCGCAGTAGTCGCGGCAATCGCCGTTGAGGCTTCCCGCAAGCGCGTATCGCCACCGCAACACGGCCTTGCGCGACACTTCGCCAATATCTTTCGCGCCCACAGCAAAAATCTGATCACCGCAGGCACAGGTCAACTCTTTGCCCAAACCATTCGCAGTGGTCGCTATATTATCATACCGCTTTACGGCGCCGAAGTCCTCGACCTGGGCTATGAACAAATCGGCCTCATCATGACAATCTCGGGCTTTATCGACATGATGATGTTCTATCCCGCCGGGGTCATCATGGATCGCTTTGGACGCAAATTCGCCAATGTTCCCAGCTTTGCACTACAAGCCATTGGCATGGCACTTATTCCACTCACAGAACCCTTTGCTCCCCACCTGAATCTACCCTTTTTCTCTATTGGCCTCATCACAGGAGAATTTATCGCCCTCTTGTTCGCCGCCAGTCTGCTCGGATTTGGCAATGGCCTCAGTTCTGGAGCCATGATGACCCTGGGTGCCGACCTTGCACCCCGCGATGCCCTGAGCGAATTTTTGGGCCTCTGGCGCCTCATAGGCGATGGCGGGCGCATGTCTGGCCCCGTATGCGTCGGTTATGTCGCCGACTTCCTCGGCCTATCGCCCGCTGCTCTGGCTATTGCAGGCATTGGCCTTACCGCAGCGGGTATTTTCCTCTTTCTCGTTCCCGAGACTCTGGAAAAACAACCTGTCTAACCCCTCACCATAGCCTCCAGATGCGCCACAATCTCATCAATCGGCGCATAACAGGTCGAACAGGGATAGAGAAACTCCCCTGTTGCCCGCAAATGCGCCCCATTTTTTATATGAAACCGCCCCGTGCGATCCATAAACTGTCCCCAATGCCCCATCGTATATCCCGCTTTTGGACTCACTATCGCGCTCTCGCGCCAGGTTTTGGGAAATAGATCTTGAAATGGCGGCGCAGAATTGAGCCAACTGCCACACCTCACAGTCTTCACATCGGAGCGTCGCTGCTGCGTATCCTTTAACAATTGCAGCAATGTGCCCATAAATGCATCTCGCATTTCACTCAGAGGCGATTTGGGCTGATACACATTGCCAATGTGGATCGCGATATAATCCTCGCCATCGTCATACGTCCAGCATGCGTACGGACGGCCCTTTGTCGAGGGTCTGCTATAACCCTTCTTCACGCGGGGCCACAAATAGGCGAGTCCCTCTTCCTCCCATGCCTCGCCCTCGCAACGATCAAAAATGGCCTTCAAACCCTTCAGACAGGTGTCCCAATCAGGGTCTTCATACCCCCGCGCCGGATGGTTTTCGCCATCGAAAAAATCCGTATTGCGATACACATTAGCCCGAGAAGTAATCGCATTTTCAAACCCAATCCCCTCCCGCGACATCAGAAATCTCGCATACCACAAACTCAGCTTGAGAAAATGGCTGACATAGTGGATGCGAATTTCATTATCCATCAAAACTCCTTCGGACGCAATAAATTGCACCGATTGGGTTTATTCAATACATAAAACAAAAAGAACGGACAACCCGCTTTGAGATTGCCCGTGATTTTTCATTATTTTTTGGAGCGGGAAACGGGACTCGAACCCGCGACATCAAGCTTGGGAAGCTTGCACTCTACCAACTGAGTTATTCCCGCTCCGCAAGGAATAGCCAATTTACAGGGGTTCCCAGGTGATGTCAACATGTTTCAAGGTTTTGCAAGATGGCAGTTGCCACATCGCCATCACTACCATCCACCCACCTGAAGCGCTTATCCCTACGAAAAAAAGTCATCTGTCGTTTGGCATAGCGTCGCGTACCCTGTTGCAAATCGGCAAGCGCGCGATCAAGCGTCGTCTCACCATCGAGGTATTGAAATATTTCCCGGTACCCAAACGCATTGAGCGCGTTTAGATCGGGAGTATATCCCCTATCGCGGAGACTTTTTGCCTCTTTAATCAGGCCATTCTCGAGCATAAGACACGCGCGCGTATTGATCCGCTCATAGAGTACTTCGCGCTCCCAGCACAAACCAAAATAAGATGCCTTATGGCGAATCGGCGGCATTGGCGACACCTTCTGATATTCAGAAAGCGGTTTGCCCGATGCTTCATAGACCTCCAGGCCGCGCAGAATGCGTTGTGTATCCGTTGCCTGAATTTTTGCAGCCCATTCCGGATCGACCTCGCACAGCCTTTCATATAGGGTGGGAAGACACTCTCTCCCCTCTTCCTTCAATCGCGCGCGAATCTCTATCGGAATTTTCGGCATGGGTGAAAAGCCATCGAACAACGCGCGAATATACAACCCCGCTCCCCCAACGACAATGGGCACCTTGCCGCGACGCAGAATATCTCCAATTACAGCAGATGCATCTTCGGCAAATTGCCCCGCGCTATAATCTTCATCGGGATTCACAAAGTCGATGAGATGATGGCGTGCTGCAGCCCGTTCTTCAGTTGTCGGCTTCGCCGTCCCAATATCCATAAAACGATAAATTTGACGCGCATCTGCCGATATAATCTCGCCATTTAGTCTCTGCGCGAGTTCAATGCCCACAGCCGTTTTACCCGATGCTGTTGGCCCAGCAATCACCAGAATATCGCGGAGCGAAGCCATGACTACCGCTTAAACCGATTGTCAATTTCATCCAGCCCGATCTTAACGAGTGTTGGCCTGCCATAAGGGCTGACGAAAGGTTCTCGCGTTGCGAACAATTGATCGATAAGCGCACGCATTTCCTCTGTCGATAAATCCTCACCAGTGCGAATTGACGTGTGCCAGGCATAAACCGATGCGAGCCGATGTTCCTCGGGCGCAATCTGCCGCGCTTGCCCGGAAAGCGAAACAGAAGTTGCTTGCTCGGCTTCGGCCATATCGCGAACCATATCTCTCAAAAGCTGCCCGTCTTGCCAGGTTCTCAGCCCCATGGGAATGGCATCGACAACCACCGTATGTCCCCCAAAATCGCGAATGCCAAACCCCATTTTTTCCAACAGGGGCATTGCCTCGCGCACAATGAGAATTTCTTTGACACCAAAATTGAGTGTAAGTGGAAACAGCAGCCGCTGACTCGTCGCGGGGCGGGTATGCATATTGTCAATGGCGCGTTCGTACAAAATCCTCTGGTGGGCAACCTGCTGGTCAATCGCAATCAAACCATTTTTAATATGCGCCAAAATGTACTTGCTGTGCAATTGCCATACGGAAACCCGGGCAAAATCCTCTTCATCGAGATCATCGGCATTAACCCCGGTTCCCCGCTTTGCCTTGCCCGACGACATTCTCACTGTTAGCGGCAATGCCATCTGGGGTTGTCCGCCAACTTTGGGCTGTCCGGGCTGATAAGTGATCTCAGGAGATTCTGCGATGCTCACAGGCGTATCTGCCACGGGCATAATAGCATCGGCCATTTCCGGGATTAGATCTGCGCCGCGCAGCGATTGCTGAACCGCCTGGGTGATCAGGCCGTAAATTGTCCGCTCATCGGCAAAGCGAACCTCGCGCTTTGAAGGATGGACATTGACATCCACACGCGCTGGATCAATGTTCAGACAGAGGCAATACGCTGGCGCAAGCCCCTTGGGCAAAAGCCCGCCATATCCTTCGTAAACTGCGAAAGCGATGGCTTTGTGTTGCACCCATCGATTATTGACAATCAAAACCTGTTGGGCACCGGATTTTCGCGCGGACTCGGGCTTGCCCACAAAGCCTTGAACCTCAATCCCGCTCGCCTTGTTCTCAACACCGATGGCATCTGCGCCATATCGCACGCCAAATATCTGCTCTGCCCGCCGCTCAAAGCGCGACCTTCCCAGTTGTAGCACCTGGCGTCCATTGTGCTTGAGGTCAAATCCGATCTCGGGATACGCCATGGCCATAGCCGTTACCGCGTTCACAATATGCCGGAATTCTGTATCGACACTTTTGAGAAATTTTCGCCTGGCGGGCACATTGAAAAATAAGCCGTGCAATGTAACAGCCGTACCTTGCCCGCGGCCAATCGCGGATACATCCTGCACGCGCCCGCCCACCACGGAGATTCGCGTTCCTTCAACCGCATCTACCAGGCGAGTTTCAAGGGTCATGCGCGAAACAGCGGCAATACTGGGCAATGCCTCGCCCCTGAATCCGTGCGTGAGCAACCCTTTCAGATCGTCCAGACTTTGAATTTTGCTCGTCGCGTGTCGTTCAAGTGCCAAAAGCGCGTCATCGCGGGACATCCCGCATCCATTATCACTGACCCGCAGGCTCTCTTTGCCGCCAGCAGCAATTTCGACGACAATGCGGTCCGATCCCGCATCCACTGAGTTCTCAATCAGTTCTTTTGCGACAGATGCCGGCCGCTCAACCACTTCTCCAGCAGCAATGCGGTTGGCAATCTCGTCCGGGAGTATGCGAATTTGATTGGGCATATTGAAGATAGAAGTGAAAAAAAAACAAAAAACGCCTAACCCGCCGGGCGCCGAAATGTTTGTCGAAGTCCCGGTGTTAAAACAGCGGAAAACTTCCTGCGGGGCTACCCTCATGCAGATTCAAGGCGTTTTTTTGTGAAGCACAAGCTTCGACGCAAATATAGCATTTTTACAAATCTGAATCAAGGGATTCCTTCAAATACCGCTTGATCGGTATGAGTTAGCCCCAATGGGTTTGACTTAAAAAATAATTTCTTTAAGTTATACCATCTTCCATCCCAAGGAGATTTTTCCAGTGCAGGATT